>NZ_CDXDOR010000042.1:0-14962 GCF_978021225.1 Frankia sp. CeTa3Moorea
CGTCCGGGTCCCGCAGCAACGCGAGAAACTTCCGCCGGTGACCGCCCAGTGCGGAACCGACCTCGGTCACGACCCGACCGACCGTGACACCGTTTTCGCCACACCACGCCGTGACACGGGCAACCTGCCGGTCCAGGTCGAAGCGCTGGTCCGCCGACGACACCCGCGCGTACACCACGGCGGCAACCCGCCGGACAGGGGCGGCAGGCTCGTCGACGATCACCAGCCCGCCGACCTTGCGGGCGGAGACCGGGAGGAGGCCGTCGCGGTACCAGCGGCGTGCCGTGGTGTACCCGACGCCGTTCGCAGCAGCCCACTCCTTAAGGTTCACACGGCCACCATCAGACGTCATCAGACGCCGATTCGACAACAGCTAACAGCCCCCCGGGTCAGGATGGTCACTGGCCGACGGCGCCGACGGTAACGGGCCAGCCCTCGGTTCCCGCAACGATAGTGCTGCGCCTCAGGCACATCCGCGGCGGGAACCGGGCCGGGCGGGTCAGCTCACGGCGGCGGGCTCAGATTTGGCCGGGCCGACCAGCTTGAACACGGCGCCGGTCGGGTCGGCGGCGACCGCGAGGCGGCCGTAGGGGGTGTCCTCCGCGGGCAGCACCACCGACCCGCCGAGTTCGGCGGTCTTCGCGAGCGCCGCGTCGGTGTCCTGCACGGCGAAGTACACCGACCAGTGCGCCGGGACGCCCTCGGCCAGGAAGCCCGCCGCGTCCATGATGCCGGCGAGCGCGCCCTCGTCCTTGCCGAAGGTCGTGTAGCGGAACTCCGGGGTGTCGCTGACGACGTGAACGTCCCAGCCGAACACGTCCCGGTAGAAGCCGACGGCCGCGGCGTAGTCGCGGGTGTGCAGCTCGAACCAGCCGGGAGCGCCCGGCTCGGCAAGCACCCCGAAACCACGGTGCAGCCCCGGCTGCCACATGCCGATCGCCGCGCCAGCGGCGTCGGTCACGACGGCCATGACGCCGAGCTCTTCGACGGCCATCGCCGGGACGATCACCTGACCCCCGTGGTCCACGGCGGCGGCGACGGTCTTCTCGGCATCCGGCGTGGCCAGGTAGACCGACCAGCCATTCGGGACGGCCTCGTCCTGCTCGGGCATACAGCCGGCGACCTGGACACCGTCCTTCGTGAAGGTGAAGTACCCGCCGAACTCCTCAGCGGGATCCTCCGCCGTCCAGCCGAACAGCTCGCTGTAAAACGTCCGAGCCCGGGCCGGGTCGGAGGTCATCAGGTCGACCCAGCAGGGCGCTCCGGCCGGGGCGGTCTCTCGAGCAGGCATGATGTGCTCCTTCGTATCGTGCGGACCCGTATCAGGCGGACCGTGCCACATCACCTTGGGCCCCGGCACCGACAGAAATTCCTCGGCGGCCCTCGGCGCTTCTCCGAGCTCCAGGTGCCGCTGCGTGGCATCACGCCCAAGGTGCTCACCGAGTCCCTGCGCGGCCTGGAACGCGACGGCATCCCCACCCCGGTCCACATATGTGGAGGTACCCCGCTGTGGAGGTACCCCCGCGGGTCGAGTGCACACTGACTCCCCTCGGGCACTCGGTCGTCTTCGGCAGGTTCGCCCCCGCCCCCGCGCCCCGCGCCCGGATCAGTAGTGGAACGATGACTCGCCGTTCCTCCAGCGCCGCCGTCTGCGGATACTCATCCTTGTCGATCATGTTCTTCGGGGCGCACTCGGCCATCAGCCGGTCGGCGTACGGGTCCATCCAGGTGGTCACGAACGTGGCCATGTTCAGCCGCGCGTTGCCGTCGAGCATCAGCTCGTCGTGGACGATCTGGTAGGCCGTCTCCGGCGCAATCGACTCCTGCGGCATCCGGAACCGCGGGACCACGACTTCCTCGCCCGACGGGACCAGGTGCGGCCGTACGTCGACCGTCCGCTCCGCCCGATCACCACTCGCCTTGGCGATGTAGAGCCATCCTGGATCAACCTCCCAGCCGCGCTGCTGCGATACCGGTGTCAGGCCATGGCCCCCGAGCGGCGCAGCGAGCGGAGTACCTGCTCCTGTTGATGCGGGAGCAGCGCCGGATCGCGTGCGTCGAGCGCGCGCCGCAGCAGATCGTCCGCTCGAGTGTCCTCGCCGGCGGCACGCGCCACACCGGCGGCACGCCACAGGACCGGGCCGCTGTCCGGCGCCGCGTCCAGGACCGCCGCGGTCTCGTCGGATGCCTCCCTCGATCGGCCGAGCCGGGCCAGCGCCAGGGCGCGGGTCGCCCGCACCTCCGTGACGCCGGCGACGTCGGGAGCCAGCCGTGTCACCCGCTCGAGATCCTCCAACGCCGAAACGTCGTCCCCCAGTTCCACCCGCAGCTGTCCCCGCCCGGCAAGGGCGGCCTCCGATTCCGGAGCGATCGTCAGCACGGTCGAGAAGATGGCGGCAGCCGCCCAGGGCTGGCCGGAGTACCACAGCGCCCGGGCGAGGTCGGCCTGGACGCCGGAGTCGGCCGGCAGCCGCGCGGAAGCGGCCTGAAAATCTTCGATGGCCTGGCCGTACTGACCGCCGCGCAGCAGGAGCCGGCCGATGGCGGCCAGGGCACGGCCCGAACCCTCGGTGTCGGACAGCGATTCGTAGAGTTCGGCGGCCTCACGGTACCCCTGCTCCGCCTGCTCGGGCCGGGCCTGCGCCTCATCGAGCTCGGCCCGCAGGGCCAATGTCCGGGCCGTCGTCCGGGAGCCGTCCGGGCTGCGGAGCAACGCCTCGTCGACATGGCCGCGCGCGGCCACGACATCGCCGTCGGCGAAGCTCACCAGCGCGGCCTGGAGGAAATCGGCCGCACCGGCCGCACCCGCCGAGCGTCCCGCGACGGACCAATCCGGGAAGGCCTCCTGCAGCGGCGGGATAAGGCGATCGTCGAAGAGCTCGAACCGCCGGGAACCCGAACGCCATTCACTGGCGAGGACATAGCGCTCGACCAGTGCGTCGAGGAGGGCGGTGGGCATCCCGGCGGTCGTCTCGATGCCCTCGTCGACGGCCCCCCGCCGGCCGCGTTCGGTGATGAAGGTCCGGGTCAGCCAGGTGCGCACCTCCCCGTCGTCGAGGTCGTGTTCCCGGGCCACGGCCACGATCGCCTGGGTCAGATACGCCCCGAGGATCATGCTCGCATCACCGGTCTCCGCCAGCTGGGCGCCGGTGACGGGTTCGGTGGCGACGGGTTCGGTGGCGGCGGGTTCGGTGGCGACGGGTTCGGTGGCGACGGGTTCGCCAGCGGGTCCGGCGGTGACGAGCGGGGAGCGCCAGATGGCCGTCGCCACGAGCTGGAGGTACGCCGGCTGCACCGTGCTGGCGACCAGAACGGACTCCGTCCCGGTAGCGTCCACCACACGGCTGGTGACAAGGTCGTCGACGCAGGCCTGGGCGGCACCCGGCGGGAGGCGTCGGCCCGCCGCCCGCAACGGTTCGGTCAGCGCCGCAGTTGCCGAGCGCCGGTCCAACGGTCCGACGGCGACTCTGGCGATCGTCGAGCCACCGGCGAGGGTGTCCTCGTAGGGCGCGAGCGCGGCCCGGTGGTTACGCCGGATCACCAGCAACAGGTGCAGGTCCGGGAGGGCGGCCACGGCCTCACCGAGAACTTCGACGAACTGGGTGCGCAACGGGTCCAGATACGGCGAGTGGGGTACGAAGAAGTCCTCGAACTGGTCCACAGCGGCCAGGATCGGCCGCGCGGAGCCGAGTTGACGGTCACGACCGGCGGCGCCGTGACCGTGCCGCTTGCCCTGGATGGCGTCCACCAGCGACCAGGTGTCGGCGTCGCCCGCCCAACATCGCAGCAACGACTCCAGGTAGGGATTTCCGGTCGAGCGGACCAGGCCCTCGTCCGCGTCCGGACCGACCGGTGGGCCCAGTCGACCGACCGGCAGCACGTCGGCGTCCGTCGAGACCAGATTCGGCAGCACGCCGGCCCGCAACAACGACGTTTTTCCGACCCCGGCCGGCCCGTGCAGGACGACCAGCCGACTTTCAAGCCATTTCGCGAGCAGGGCGTGCGCCGCGGCGCCGCGCCCGAAGAAAAATTCGGCGTCGGTCTCCTGAAAGGGCGCGAGGCCGACATAGGGAGAATGGCGGGGAAGTACGGTGACCACCACTACCCCCGCGCCCCGGAAGCGCTGGTCGGGTCAGGTCTTCCCCGCCTTCCTTCACAAGCAATGACCATCCTGGTAAACAAGGTAGTAAAAAGCCTCTCCCCGGCGAATCGACAGCACCCCTGACAGTACCCTTGAATGATATCCGACACCGGGTCGCCGGGGTTCGGACGTACCACCCGAAAGCGCCTCCCGTGCACCGCGAGACGCGCACGACCGCCGAGCCGAGCGGACCCCCGCCCACGGGAGGCGTACCGCCGGTCGGTGATGGACTCAGTCCGCAAAGGACGGCACCGCCCGTCCGTCGTCAGTCGTGCGCTGCCGGCGCTCCGCGGGACAACAACCTAGTATGCGCTCGCGGCGAATGCCACAACGTCGGAGCTCCTCCCTCGCGGAAAGCCAGTCGATCGATCGCGACAGTGGTCGCCGTCACCGCCGGACGGACCCGGCGGCGACGCGCCGGCCCCGGCGCTTGACCCCTGACAAGGAAACCGCTGGGGTGGCGAGATGGTGCGGCGGGCCGGCGACGGCCGAGATGCGAGAGCCTCCTCCCCGATAGGGTCGTGGTGTAGCATTAGCACGCGTCCGGATCGAATCTTTTACTCGGTGGGGCGCGGGCGCCGAGATGTCGCCGACCGCGCCCGGAATGCGGGGGTGCAGTGGCTTCGGTGGTGAAGGTCGATCCGGAACACGGACCGGGTCGAGGAGTTCCGACAGTCTGGGGCAACGTTCCCCAGCGGAACAAGAACTTCACCGGCCGGGACAGCCTGCTTGCGGACCTGCGCAGGCGGGTAACCTCGGACAGTCTCGACGTCACCGCCGTGCTACCGCATGCATTGCAGGGTCTCGGTGGTGTGGGTAAGACCCACCTTGCGATCGAGTACGCCTACCGCTATCAGGCGGAATACGACCTGGTGTGGTGGATCCCCGCCGACCAGCCGCTACTGGTCCGCTCCAATCTGGCCTCTCTGGCGCCGCGGCTGGGTCTGGCGGAGGCCGGGCCGCTGCGGGTCGAGGAGGCCGTCTCCGCGGTGCTGGACGCGCTGCGCCGCGGCGTGCCGTACCGGCGTTGGCTGCTTATCTTCGACAACGCCGACCAGCCGGAGACGGTCCACAGCCTCATGCCACACGGCCCCGGTCACGTGCTCGTGACCTCGCGCAACCGGCGGTGGCAGAGCCTGGTCGACACGCTGGAGGTCGACGTCTTCGCCCGGCGCGAGAGCCTCGAGTTCCTCCACCGCCGAGTCCCCGGCATCGCCGATGCCGACGCCGATCAGCTCGCCGAGGAACTCGGCGACCTGCCGCTGGCCCTGGAGCAGGCCGGCGCGCTGCAGTTCGAGACCGGGATGGACGTCAAGGAGTACCTCGAGCTGCTCCGCACCGAGGCAGGGAAACTGCTCGCGGAGAACCCTCCGTCGGACTACTCCAGGCCGGTCGCGGCCGCCTGGAGCCTGTCGGTGAGCCGGCTCAGCGAGCAGGCGCCGTTCGCCCTCGAGCTCCTACGCCGCTGCGCCTTCTTCGGCCCCGAGCCGATCTCCCTGGAGATCCTCGACCGCGGCAAGTACATCCTCGGGTCCGAATTCGGCAGCGCCATGCGGGACCGCCTCCTGGTGAGCCGGGCGATGCGGGAGCTCGGCCGCTACGCCCTCGCCCGCATTGACAACAGCCGCAAGACGCTGCAGGTCCACCGGCTCGTGCAGAAGCTCATCCGCAACGATCTGCCCCGCGAGGATCAGGAACGCATGCGGGACGAGGTGCACCAGCTGCTCGTCGCGGCCGACCCGGGTGAGCCGGGCGACTCCGAAGCCTGGCCGCAGTACGACAAGCTGCTTCCGCACATCTTCCCGTCCGAGGTCTACCTGGCGCGGTCGGCGCCCACCCGCCAGCTGGTGGAACACATCGTCGGCTACCTTTACGGCGTCGGCGACTTCACCACCGGGCTCGCCGAGGCCGACCGCACCCTGGAGCAATGGATCAAGGAATCGGGGGATCGCGACCCCGACGTCCTGATCCTGCAGGGCATCAAGGCGGACATCCTGTGGGCGCTGGGCCGGTACCGGGAAGCCTATGATCTCCGGCGCCCGACGTTGGAGGCCATCACCGAGGTACTCGGTGCGGACCACGAGGAGACCCTCGTCATCCTCAACGGTCACGGCGCCGACCTGCGTGCGCGCGGCGAGTTCCAGGCCGCCCGTGAACTCGACGAGGGTACCGTGGCCCTGCACCGCCGCGTCTTCGGCGACGACGACAACCGTACGTTCAACGCCGTCAACAACCTGGCGGTCGACTACAGCCTGACCAGCTCCTACGCCGAAGCTCTCGAGACGGACCGGAAGAACCTCACCGACCGGCGTAACCTCTTCGGCCGTGACGACGCCCCGCAGGTGGTCTTCTCGCTCGCCACGGTCGCGCGCGACCTGCGGCAGGCCGGGCAGTATCTCGAGGCCAGGAGAACGGCGGAGCAGGCCTTCCTGCTCTACCGCGATCTCGTCAACCGTCGCGTCCTGCCGGAGGATCACGCGCATGTTCTCCTCCAGGCGAAGGACCTGTCGGTGGCTCGCCGGAAGGCCGGGGACTTCACCGAGGCCCTCGAACTCGCCGAGGAGGTGCACGGCCGGTACACCAACAGTCGGCAGTTCGGGTCGGAGCATCCGGACACCCTCGCCGCCGGGATCAACCTCGGGAACGCGCAGCGGGTCGCCGGCGATCCGGACGAGGCGACCATTCGGATCGAGAAGACCGTTCGCCGTTACCGGGACGTCCTCGGCCCGGACCATCCGTATACCTATGGCTGCGACCTCAACCTCGCCCTGATCCATCGCCAGCTCGGCCGGATCGACGAGGCGGAACGCCTGCTCAGGGATGCGCGCGCGGGCCTGACGAAGAGACTCGGCCCCGATCATCACTACACCCTGACCTGCGTCACGAATCTGGCCACCGCCCGATCCACGCTCGGCGCCCCCGACGAGGCGCTAGTCATGGGCGAAAGCGCACTACCGCGATTCAGCGAACTGCTCGGTCCCGACCATCCGCACACGTTGGTGTGCGCGACGAACCTGGCGTTGGATCTGACCGCGGTCGGGAGGGCGGAAGAGGCGCGGGTGCTCGCGGACGACACTATGCACCGCTACCGGCGGGTGCTCAGTGACACCCATCCGGACGTCCAGGCGGGTATGCGGGGTGAACGGCTCGACTTCGACTTCGAGCCGCCGCCGCTGTAGCTCCCGGGCCCGGGTTCAGGCGCCGTCGGTCGACAGCCAGGACGCGAGGGCCTCCGGATCGACCCGGTCTCCGCCGACCGCCTCGATTCCTCGATGCACCGCGTGCACGAGCTCCGGCCGGGTCAGCAGGGTCCGGCCGCCCGGCGTCGGACTGCCCTGCCGGCACAGGACGAGCCCGGCCCAGGCGTCGAGCCGCTCAGGATCTCGACGCACCTCCTCCTTGTACGCGCGCGTGGCCATGCCGAGATCACCGAACGCGAACGCCTGGTCGGCCGCCGAGATCCCTCGGTCGAGGACGTCCGGCACCCCCTCGCGCGCCGCCTGGAAGAGCTTGGGGTCGCTCAGGCGGAGATGAACAAGATCGAGCCGGGAATTGTGCACCAACCCGCGGGTGCCGGGCACGGTTCTCGTCCGGATCGGCAGCTCGGGCAGCCGCTGGCCGCGCACCCAGGCCCGGGCCAGCGTGGCGACCTGGCCCGGAGCGGGCTCCAGGTTGCGCAACCGCCAGGTGATCCAGGTATCGGTGCTCACCTGACGAGCCAGCTTCAGCGGTTCCTCCGGGACCGAGGCCTGCCGATGGGCCCAGGCCGTGGCCTGCATGCCGTCGAGAAATCTCAGGCCGAGCGGGGTCATGTCACCGGACAGGCGCAGAGTGATCAGCGCCCGCCAGACCTCCTCCCGCCAGCGGGCGAACTCGAAATGCGCGTAGGCCGATTCATCCCCGAGGCCGCGCTGGGCCTCCCAGAGGTCGGTAAGCGCCAGATAGGCGTACGCGCCCTGGAGTAACCCGGGCAGCGGCCGCGGATCACTGCGCCACGGTGCATAGAACAGCCTTCCCTCTCTCGCCTCGAACAAGGGCACGAGGTCGAGTAGCGCGGACAGCTTGTTGTGCTGGAACTCGTGGACCAGGGCCACGGCGAAGGTCAATCCGTCTTTGGGCATCGTCATCGCCAGTGCACCGAACGCCTCCCCGGACGAGGCGCTGAGTTCGGCCTCGCCGTCGGTCGGACGCAACGGGAAGACCGTGGTAAGGCCGCTCGCCAGCGCCGCGGCTCGACGCGGGTCGAGTCGGGTGAGAATGCGCCACCCCTCGTCGAGGCGCTGCTGCCAGACGTCGAGAGCCCCGGACGCGGCGCCCTGCGACATCGGTAGGTCCAGCAGTGCGCGCGCCGGGTCGAGGTCGTCCAGCAGAAGGTCGATCCGCAGGCCATCCGTCTGCGCGGTGAGCCGGTCGACGGGCCGCCAGGCGGCCGTGCCGGGCTGGACGATCGCCGGCGTCACCTGCTCAACCGCGAGCGTGGCCGCCCGCTCGGCTCCCGGCCCGGCCGCCGTCGGCCTCTCCGCCAGCCACAGGCCGCGGCCGGTGATGCGGGCCTGGGCCCAGCCGGTCAGGGTGCCCCGGAGTCGGCCGAGGGTCGGGAGCATCAGCTCGTGATCATGCAGCAGCACGATGACCTCGGCATCCAGCCCGGCCCGCAGCGCTGCGGCCGCGGCGAAAGCCCCCAGTGCCCCGAAATCCTCCTCGATGGGAACCGACCCGAAGGTCGTTCCCCGCAGGCGGCGCAGGCAGTGCATCGCCCACAGCCCGATCCCGGGCGACAGCAGCAGTTCGCCGATCTCCGCCGGCGCTCGCCGCTGCGCAGCGGCGAGCACGTCGTAGCTGTGCGCGAGGTCGCTTCTGGCGAAGGCCGCCGGAACGCGGCGGGCGGCGTCGTCCATGACCGCGCGCAGCGCCAGCAGTCTCTTACTGAGCTGCGTCACCCTGAGACGATGGATGATCTCCACCCGTGCGCCGCCGGCCGCGAGTTCGTTGAAGTCGGCCGCTGCCAGCCGATGAAATCTCACCTTCACCCTACGCGACGTCGCACATGTTCCAGGTCCGCCCGGAGCCGGGCACCGATGTGCACAATAAGGGAATACAGATCCGGACAGTAGACGGACCTGTTCCGGAAACCGGACCCCTGCCGATACCGATGAGGATAGTATCCTCCGCCGCAGACCCGGTGAATGGAGCATCGCCCGCATTCCTCACCGAGCGCCGCGCCGCCGATCTGCCGGGCGAGTATCCCAGGATGCCGCAACACTCGGTCAAAATCATCCCGGATCACATGCAGACCCGTCGATGCCGCCCCGTGATAGGCGGATTTCAGGGCGTCGACCTGCTCGATCGAGCCGTCGGTCTCGAGGACGACGACGGTGGACGGCGAGAGCCCCACCGTCTCCACCTGGCTGTGGCCGCCGAGCAGGAGCGTGATGATCTCCTGGAAGAGCCTGAGATCGGTCTCGTGCTCGGGCGCGGAGTACCAACGGTCGAACAGCGTGATGAGCCAGTCGGCATAAGGCGTGGCCTGCTCGTCCGCCGGCCGGCCGGGTGGGCGGGTCGTCCAGTTCCCGTGGGGCAGGAGGAAGTCGACGGCGGGTGGCCGCCAGGCGAGCAGGCTCTCGTAGACCTCGAGCGGGTCACTCGTCGGATCGACGACGCCGAGCAGTCCGCCGAAAACGGCCCGGAAGCGATCGGAGGTAAGTCGTTCGAGTCCGGCCACGGTGCCGGAGAGGCTCTCCGCGCCATTGCGCAGCACCCGCCGGCGGTTGTGGTGCGCGAGGGCGCCATCGACGCTCACGCCCACCATGATCGTATGGGTGCGGCAGAGATCGAGAAACCTCTCGTCGAGCAGCACGCCGTTCGTCTGCAGGCTGAACGTGACATCCGTACCCGGCGGCACGGCGGCGCGGAACGCCATGACGACCGACTCCAGCAGCTCGGCGCCGGCAAGCAGCGGCTCGCCGCCGTGCAGGATCACCTCCACCGCGGGCAGATTGTGACGGCGGGCATGCTCCCCGACCCGCGCGGCCGCGGCCGCCACGAGCTGCGGGCTCATGACGAGCGGCTGCCCCCGCCAGCCCTGATCGGCCTGGTGGTAGACATAGCAGTAGCTGCAGGAAAGATTGCAGCGGCTGTGCACCTTCAGCACGAACTGGCTGAAGGGCATTGCCCGCCAGCCCGATCGGCCGAGTACGTCGTGGCGCAGGAAGCCATACGGCCACCCCCCCGCGGTCCCGGCCGTTATGGTGGACACCCCGGCTGTCCATCATCCTGTTTCAGGATCCTGGAGCTGAACCCACTCGACGGGGGTGACGACCTCGCCGCCTCGCGACAGACCCGTCGTAGCCCCCAACTCAACACGGGAAATTCCGTGGCCCTCGCCTCGAGAGGAACTATCTCGCTCACCTCGAGCAGGAGCGTCTCGATGTCGGACGACTCGTTCACCCGCTGACCTCCTCCGCCACCCCCCTATCATCCAATCTAACCTGGGTCGCGGTGTGGTGCGCGCTATCCGAACCATGGCACGAACCGTCGTCCGGGCCCGCCCGGCGACGACGACATCGACCCGGATCCGCCGGTCCCCCCATCCCGTCCTTTGCTGGTTTCCCGGACAGACCACGAGAGCGGCACCTGACACCGCAGCGCCTGCTGCACTTTGCCGCCGGGCACCGCCGCCCACACCTGCAATCTAGACGACAACCGGCTGGGAGACCACGCCGTAGACTCAGTTCTCACTTGCCTGCACCCGCACAGGTTGTGACGTGTGGTCGCAGCGCGTTCCGGCCACACCGTGTTGGAAAGAGGGGGCCTCGGTGCCGGGGGAGATCATTCACAGATCGAGGGGTGAGCGACCGCCTCGTACCGGAAAAGACCGCTCCGATGCCCCCGGTCGGCCAGACCGACTACGGTTCGACCGGCCGGCCGGGCCCGATGCAGACGGACATGCCTGAGGCGACGGACGGGCCGCCGCTGTACTTCTTTCTCAGCTACGCCCGCGCGGACGGCGAGGACGGCCCGTTTCTCGCCCGCTTCTTCCGGGATCTGCGGCACGAGGTCCGGGTCCGCTGCGGGCATCCGAGGGCAGACGAGGTGGGGTTTCTCGATACCTCGAGTATCCGACCGGGCGACGCCTGGTCGCGGGAACTCGCCTCGGCGTTGGCCCGCTGCCGAACTTTCGTCGCCATATGCTCCCCCACCTTTTTTACAAGTGAGTACTGCGGCCGGGAATGGCAAGTTTTCGAGGACCGCCTCCGCCACCTGGAGGAGACGGGCGCGGGACGGGCACCCGTCCTCCTACCAGTGATGTGGATCCCCTTACGCCCGCCGCCCTCGATTCTGGCCCGGCTGCAGTACAATCACGAAGATCTCGGCCAGGAGTACGCCGAGTTCGGCTTACGGTATCTTCTCCAGCTGAACCGGAACCACGACGAGTACCAGGAGTTCCTGGTAGCTTTGTCCGATCGGATCGTACGACTCGCGGCAGAGACCGCTCTGCCGCCCATGGCGGAGATCCCCGGCTTCGACACCGTGCCCAGCGCGTTTGATCAATGGGGTGACCGGCGCCCTGTCCCGCCTCGGTCCGAGGTGCCGGAGTTGATCCAGGACCCGGTCCCGCCGCCGCACTCGGTAGCCTCGACCGAGGCAGAGGCAGACCAGGGCACGGGTCTGGCCGGTACCGAACCCACGACACACCCGGTGACCGGGCCGACAAGTATCCTCGAGTCGACGGCGGGAACCGGGCCGGCCACGTACATTGGGCCCCGTGGTGACCGGGACGGACCTTCCACCGCTGTCCGCACGCAGGAAGCCGGCCCGGAGCCGGCCGACCACGTCGGCGGTCCGAAGCGAGTCACCTTCGTTCTCGCCGTGACCTCGGCCAGCGAACTCGCCGCCCTGCGCCGGCACTTGAGCTACTACGGCAGCCAGTACGACGAGTGGAAGCCCTACCACCCGCATCACAAGCAACGGGTCTGCATCTCCGCCCAGTTCATCGCCGCGGGCCAGGAGATGTCTTCGGACATCGTCATGCTGCAGACCGGCATCTCCACGCTGCTCAAGCGATCGCGCACGCGCAACGAGATCGTCGTCTTCATCGTCGATCTGTGGACCGCCACCATGGAACCGTTCCGTACCGCGCTGCTCGAATACGACCAGCGGAACGAACCGACGACCGGGGTGCTCGTGCCCTGGAATCCGGACGACGAGGAGACGCACGAAAACAGAGAACGGCTGTTCGAGACCCTCGCCAGCGCCCTGCCGAACAACATGCTGCGCCGAGACGGTCTCTTCCAGGAGCAGGTGCAGTCCCACGAGGAGTTCGCGGACGCGCTCGTGCAGATCCTGACGGATCTGCAGGCGCGCATCTTCGCCGGCCAGACCATCTTCCGCCAGCGCCCGCCGAGCCACCGCCGCCGTCCGTTCCTCAACGGCCCGTAGGAGAGGGCGCCAGTGAACGAACGGGATTCGGGACGCATCGTCACCTTCTATTCCTACAAGGGCGGCACGGGCCGATCCATGGCGCTCGCCAACGTCGCATGGCTGCTCGCCAGCAACGGACGGCGGGTGCTCGTCGTCGACTGGGATCTGGAGGCGCCCGGGCTCCACCGGTACTTCCATCCGTTCCACCACGACCCGGATCTGCGGACGACCCGCGGCGTCATGGACATGATCTGGGATTTCACCGCGACGGTGATGTCGCCGCCGACCGCCGGCGAGGAAGACTGGTTCGAGCGGGCGACCGCGATCATGCCGTACGCGGTGTCTCTGACCTGGTCCTTTCCGGCCAACGGCACAATCGACTTCGTCTGCTCCGGTCGTCACGACGCAGCCTACTCCCGCCGGCTCAGCACCTTCGACTGGAGCACCTTCTACGACACGCACAACGGGGCCGATTTCATCGACGCACTCGCGGAGAACATGCGGTCGTCCTACGACTGGATCCTCATCGACAGCCGGACCGGGCTAAGCGACACCGCCGGAATATGCACCGTGCAGTTGCCCGACATCGTCGTAAACTGCTTCACACTCAGTACCCAGAGCATCGAGGGTGCCGCCGCCGTCGCCCAGTCAATCAGCGCACAGGACAAGAACGGTGAAATCGGCCATCTACCGGTGCCCATGCGGGTCGAGGACGGTGAGCAGAAAAAACTTGAGCTGGGCCGGGACTTCGCCCGTGCGACCTTCGATCCGTTTCTGCGGAACATGAGCGCCCGGGAGAAGGAACGGTACTGGGGCGATGTGGAGGTTCCATACAAGCCGTATTATGCGTACGAGGAGATCCTGGCGGTCTTCGGGGACCGCCCGTTGCAGGAGGGCACTCTTCTCGCCGCCTATGAAAGGCTTACCTCGTACCTGACCAACGGGGAGGTACGCTCCCTCGCGACGCTGGACGAGACGCAGCGCCGCCGCAATCTCGCGGTCTTCGAGCGGACCGCGGTGTCCATCCCGACCAACATCGTGGTGAGCTACGCCTCCGCCGACCGGAACTGGGCGGACTGGATCGCCACCGAGCTCGAGAGCGCCGGTTTCGCCACGAGGCTGGAACAGGCGGGCCCGGGCACCGGGAACCGGATCGATCAGGGCGTCGTCCCCGCGGCCGGTCATTTCCGAACAGTCGTCATCCTGTCATCGGCGTACGTCCGCTCACCGCCGGCGTTGGAGAGATGGCGCAGGACGGTCGCGAGCGATCCGGACGGGACGGGTCGGCTGCTCGTGCCCGTCCGCATCGAGGACTTCCAGCTGCCGGCCGAGTTCACCAACCGGGAGTATGCCGACCTCGTCGGTTTCGACGAGGCGCCCGCACGGCAGACGCTGCTTGCCGCGACGGGACGTCCGACCCGCCGGGCCACGCAACTCCGCCGGGAGATCGGCGTGGCGGCGAACGTGCGTTTCCCCGGCTCGCCGCCCCAGGTCTGGACAGGGGTACCGGAGCACAACCCGAGCTTCATCGGACGAGAGGCTCTCCTGGTCGGGCTGCGCGACCGCTTTTTCGGGGTGGGCGGGGCGCCCGTCGGTACCCAGGTTCTGCAGGGCCTCGCCGGCGTGGGTAAGACGCAGGTAGCCACGGAGTATGTGTTCCGGTTCGGGGCGTCCTATGATCTGGTCTGCTGGATCGGGTGCGACCAGACGGCGCTGGTCCGCAGCAGTCTGGCTCGGTTGGCCGCCGACCTGGGCCTGCCGCACCGGGAGGGGCGGGAACCGGTTGACGAGGTGGTGAACGCCCTGCGCCGGGGTGATCCGTACCGACGCTGGCTCCTCGTCTTCGACAACGCCGACTCCCCCGATGATGTGGCGCCACTGATCCCGCATGGCCCCGGGCACGTGCTCATCACCTCGCGCAACCAGCGCTGGCAGGGCAGGCAGGAGCGGGTGGAGATCGGTATGTTCAGCCGGGAGGAGAGTATCGCGTTGTTGCGGCGGCGGGCTCCGGCGCTGACCACGGAGGTCGCCACGCAGCTCGCCGAGGCGCTGGGGGACCTTCCGCTGGCGCTCGAGCACGCCGGCGCCTGGCACGCCGAGACCGGGATGACCGCGGAACGGTACCTGGAACTTCTTGACCGAAGCCCAGGGCCGCTGCTGCTCGAGGGCGAGATCCCGACCTACCCCCTGCCAGTCGCCCGCACCTGGCTGCTGTCCATGGAGCGGCTACGCAGCGAGATTCCCACGGCGGCGCGGCTCGCCGAGCTGTGTGCCTTCTTCGGCCCAGAACCGATCAGTCTGCAGATCTTTGCCGGTGCGGGGCTACGTGACCTGACCGATGCCGAGGATCAGGAGTTCCGGGACTCCTTCGTACTGGCCAAAGCCGTCCGGCAGATCAGC
>NZ_CDXDOR010000042.1:15032-36905 GCF_978021225.1 Frankia sp. CeTa3Moorea
GGTCCGGGTGGATCAGAAGAACGAGAGCCTGGAGATACACCGGCTCGTCCAGGCGGTGATCCGCGACGACCTCACACCCGACCAACGCACCGGTGTCCGCCGCCGGGTCCACGCGTTGCTGGCGGCGGCGGACCCGCTGGAGCCCGACCGCCCCGAGACATGGCCCCGCTACTCCCTGATCCGACCGCACCTGGTGCCCTCCGGCGCGGTGGGGTCGGCCTCCGAGGAGGTGTCGCGGCTCGTCTCGAACCAGGTCCAGTGTCTCTACGAGCAACGCGATCACTGGGGATGCAGGGATCTGGCGAGCGTCACCCTCGATATCTGGCGTGACGTCTTCGGCGACAACGACAAGCGGACCCTGACGCTCGCTCTCGACCTCGCCGACAGCCTGCGGGCGCTGGGGGAGCCGGAACAGGCCAAGGGACTCGACCAGCCTGCCCACGATCGCCTGGCCCGCCTGTTCGGCAGCAACGACGCCCTCACGCTCCGCGCCGCGCGGGCACTCGGCGGGGACCTGCGCGGCATGGGTGACTACCAGGAGGCCCGACGCCTCGACGAGGACACCTACGCCCGCTACCGGGACATGGCGATCCTGGACGACCCGGGCGCGATCAGCACGGCCAACAACATCGCGGTCTCGCTGCGCTTCTTCGGTGACTTCCGGCTCGCGCTCGAGACCGGAGAGGATGTCTACATCCGTCAGCTGCGGGCAAGCGGCGAAAACGACATCCTCACCCTTCAGTATGCCGACAGTCACGCCCGGGACCTACGCGAATGTGGCCTTTACCGAGAATCCCTGAAAATCCTTCAGGAAACCTTGACCCGATGCCGGGATATCCTCGGTATCAATCATCCGGACACCTTGCGCTCCTTGCGGAACTACGCGGTCACACTACGGCGCTCAGGGCGGGTGGGCGCGGCCCGCCATACCTCGGAGGAGGCTTTCAAGAAGTTCCGGGCCTACGTGGGAGAAGATCAGCCGGAAACCCTCACCGCAGCCATCAGCCTGGTGGGCGATCTGTGCCTGAGCCGGGAGGTACCGGCTGCGCGAAAGCTGGCCGAGAACACCTTCCAACAGGCCAAGCGCCGGCTTGGCGCGGACAATCTCTACACCCTCGCGGCGGCTAACGCACTGGTCGTCGCCATTCGGCTCGATGGCGACCCGGACGAAGCCGGCGCCCTCGCCCAGGAAACGGGGAACAGATTACGGGCCGTTCTCTCCGACGATCACCCTTTCACGGTGTCATGCATGCTCAATCTAGCCAACTGCCGCTACGACAGTAACCAGATGATGAGCTCGCGGAGTCTCGACGAGGACGCCGTCTCTCACCTGCGGAACCGGCTCGGCGATGACCACCCGACCACCCTGATCGCCTCCGCCAATCTGGCGATCGACCTGTCCGCCCTCAGCGAGACCGAGACGGCAGATGCGCTACGCGCAAATGTTCTAGCCACACTCGGGGAGAGTCTGGGAGCCGACCATCCGATCATCGCGTCCGTGCGGGCCGGCGATCGCATCGACCTCGAGATCGACCCACCCCCGCCCTGACCCGGGTGCCCGGCGACTCAGGAGACGGCCTCCGGAGGCTCTGCCCGTTACCAGGTGCAGCGTACGGGTCGCCCGGCAGCCGGCCGCAGGCTAGTGCACCAGGGGGCAGGGGTGTTCGTCATCTACTGAGCATCATCGCCGCACCCGGCGGCGTGTTGTGGGCCACTTTCGACTTCTCTCCGCTGCCGACCAGTCCGAAGGTTCCCACCGGTGCGTTTCTCGTATGGATCACCTGCACCGATGGGGCGGTGAATCTCAGCGGCGAACGCTGGATCAACCACCCGGACGGCTATGCCATGACGAATCTCTCCGTGCGGCCCCGCGCCGACCATCCCGATCACCTGATGGGCCGGGTTCATCTGCAGGGATGCAGCGATTACGCCGTCGACCGGATCTTAAAACCCGGCCGGTGACCGAGCCGCCGAACGCCAGGATGGGTGACTGCCGCGGGTCCGGCGCTCCAGGTCCTTTACCTTCCGGCCCGGTGAACAGGCAGGATCGATCTGTGCGGACACGGCGGGCATCAGAGGAGGACTGGGGCGCGATCTGGCCGATCTGGCGGGCCGTTGTGGTCGAGGGCGAGACCTGCGCCTGGACACCGGACACCGACGAGGACGTCGCGAAAAGCGCGTGGATGCTGCCCCCGCCGGCCGAGGTTCTGGTGATGGAGGAGGACGACGGCCCGGGCGATACCTCGATCATCGCGACCGCACTGCTCACACCGAGCCAGCCGGGCCTGGGAGATCATGTCGTCCAGGCGGTACTGCTCGTTGATCCTAAGCGGGTGGATCACGGGGCTCCGCGCGGCGGGGCCGGAATGTACCAGGGCTACGGGCCGTACGGGGGACGTAGCTACTACGGCGGCCGGGGAGCCGGGGGCGACCGCTGGGAGAGCGTCAGCCGGCAGGCCGCGGAGCAGATGATCGAGTACGCGGCCGATCTCGGCTACCGGGCGATGCAGCTCAACGCCGTCGTCGCCGCCAATCCACGGTTGGTCGCGCTGTGGCGCTCGCTGGCGTTCCGCCTCGTCGGGACCCTTCCGGCGGCCTTCCGCCATCCCTGGCTCGGCGACGTCGACCTCTACGTGATGTACCGCTTCCTGCCCGCCCGGGAGAACTGACCGGCGCACCGGGTGCCTGCGCCCCTGGCAGAGAGGGGAGCACCGTCGCCGGAATCCTCACCGGAGGATCCGGAGGGATACTGAGGGATAGGGATACTGAGGGCCGCGGAGGGTAGCGAGGGATACCGAGAGACGTGGAGGAGGACGCACCGGCGCGGGTTCGCGACCCGCGCCGTCCAACCATGCCATGGTGCCCGTCCCCTCCTGCCCATGGCCCAGGACGAGGAGCCTGTCTGTGCATCTGAGCGCCGCGCCCGATCTGTCCTTCTCCGACACGCGATCGACCATCGCCGTCCTGACGATCCTGGGCGGTGCGGTCCTGCTGGCCCTGGCCGTCTCCGTGTTGCTGCACCGCATGGCCAGACGGATCGGCCGCCATTCGGAGATCGTCGCCGATCTCGCACAGCACGGTAAGCGGCCGACGCGACTCACGCTCGTGCTGGTGGCCCTGCTCGTCGGCCTCAACTCCACGGCTGAACAGGCCTGGACCGAGGCGGCCCTGCGGGTGTCCAATGTCGCCCTTATCGCTGGAATCGCCTGGTGCGTCACGGTGCTCGCGTTCACCTTCGAGGACCTCGCGCTCGCCCGCTACCGGGTGGATGTCGTCGACAACCGGCATGCCCGCCGGGTGCGCACCCAGGTCATCCTGCTCCGACGGGTCACGGTGGTCATCATCTCGATCATCGCGGGCGCCTCGATGCTCATGACGTTCCCGAGCGTCCGCGTCGCCGGCGCCAGCATCTTCGCCTCGGCCGGCGTGATCGGCATCGTCGCGGGGCTGGCCGCCCAGACCTCGCTGTCCAACGTCTTCGCCGGACTCCAGCTGGCCTTCACCGACGCCATCCGGGTCGACGACGTGGTGGTGGTCGAGAAGGAGTGGGGCAGGATCGAGGAGATCACTCTCACCTACGTCGTCGTCCACATCTGGGATGACCGGCGGATGGTCCTTCCGTCGACCTACTTCACCACGACACCATTCCAGAACTGGACCCGCAAAGAGTCCGCGGTCCTCGGTGCCGTCGAGCTGGACCTGGACTGGGCAATCCCGATCGACGAGATGCGGGCCGAGATGCACCGGGTCTTGGACGCCACGGACCTGTGGGACAAGCGGGTCTGTGTCCTGCAGGTCACCGACGCCATCGGTGATCACATCCGCATCCGCGTCCTGGTCAGCGGCAAGGACGGACCGACCGTGTTCGACCTGCGCTGCCACATGCGCGAGGCACTCATCCGATGGGTGCAGCACAACCATCCGACAGCCCTGCCCCGGACCCGCATCGAGTTCGACGCCTCCGCGCACCTGCTCGGTCTGCGCCTCCCGGATCAGGGCCGGCCCGATGACCGCGACGGCCGCGGCCACCCCGACGGCGACCACCCCGGCAGCAGGTCCGACCGGCTCCGCAAGACGAACGGCATCCGCCTCGACGAAGCACCAGCGCGGGCGGTTCCCGTCCCAGTGCAGGGTCTCCTCTCCCCCACGATCATGGCTGCCACGAACTCGGCCGCGGTTACCACTGCCGGCAGCGCGAGCCGGGAGGCGGAGACCGGTACGGGGGGCGGGACGAGCACCGCGCCCGCGGATGCGCATGCCGATGCCGCCGAGGACGCCCGGCTGTTCTCCGGCGCGAGTGCCGACGCCGCGGAACGGGCACGGAACTTCAGCGGGACCAGCAAGATCGACGAGCACGACAGCTCCGCTTCTTCTCCACCGCCCCGCGACGACGATGACGACGCGGCACACCCGGCAGAATCGACCCGACGCCAAACGACACCGAAGGCGCATGACGACACCGGAGGCGCATGACGACACCACAGAAGGCTCCGGCCCGGGTCCTCCGCAGGTATAGAGGGCCCGGGCCGGAGCAGGTGTCGGGTCAGAGCAGGTGCTCTGCGTGCTGCCGACCGGGTCGCGGTCACCCGGTCGCCGACGGGTATCGCGATTACCGGCGGGCGTAACGACGGCTGCGGGTCGACCCCGACCGGCCGCCGTGGCCCCCCACGTTCCGCCACACCAGGAGAACCAGGATGGCACCGATGATGGACCCGAGAATGCCGGACGGCTGCAGAGCGCCTTCGCCGACATCCTTATTGAACAGGACGTAACCGAGGAATCCTCCGACGAAAGATCCGATGATTCCCACCACAATGGTGCCGAGGATCCCGATGGGATCCCGGCCGGGCAGCAACACGCGTGCGACGGCCCCGGCGACAAGTCCGAGCAGAATCATGACTACAATGAAGGTAATCATTGTTTTCTCCCTACCGAGGTGGTTGGATTACTTATCCCCGGCGCCGCCGTCCCCCCCGGACCAGCAGCAGCACCACCGTGCCGGCCAGGACCCCGCCCGTGGCCTTCGGGTTGCTCCGCATCCGCTGCCCGACGGACCGCGCGGCTTTCCCGCTGGTGGCGAGGGTCTTCTCGGTGGCGACCGACACATGGGGAGCAAGGGTCTGGACGGCCTCGTTGACCTTCTGGCGCACCTCAGCGGCTCCGCCGGCCACTCTGGCCTTGGTGCCCGGGGTGTCGGCCCCGGTGCCCGGGGTGGTCGTGTCCGCATCGGCCAGGCCCGAGCCACTGACGTTTCCCGCGCCACTGACGTTTCCCGGGCCACTGACACTTGAGGTGGCGGTGGTCGCGGCGATGACGTCGGGGCTCGGCGCCGGGGAACCGTGACCGTTCAGGCCGGGTGCCGGGCCGGAATCTACACTCCCGGTACCGGTCGGGACCGGGGGGACCGGGGGGCGCGCGAACGGAGCCGTGGTCGTGTCGTCGGCAGGAAGCGGCGCGGTCCGTGCGGGCTCCGGCATCACTGAACTCGGGTCCATTGGCATCGTTCGGTTCCTCCCTGGAAGGTGTCGGTGTCTGACCTGGGGACCGGGTCCGACCTGGAATCGATGGCTGAGCTGGTCAACGGCTGAGCTGGCATCACGCTCAGCCCGTCCGACCGGGACCGACGCGGACCAACTGGCCGGGCCGCATCTACGATCAGGACTACCGGCGGCTCCCCGTGGCGCGCAGAGAAACCCGACCGGGCGGGATGTTCACTAGCCGTACTTCTCGTTGTCATACCCGGAATCAATGCGGATAACCCGATGTGGGCGCCCTGACGGGACACGGGGCCGCATCGCCGATACCTAATACTATCCATAAAAATATAAATGCCACCTAACGACCAATATCGATCATGGATCATCTCTCCCCAATTCACCCACGGCAGGGGATAATGGGAGGTATCGGGCGATCGACGGTGCGGACGACCCGGCGTCGGCTACGGTTCGGACAGCAGCCATGAGCGTCAGGGGGTGGCTGATGTCGGATGTGCCCACAATGTCCTCCGCAGCCGACCGGAACGGTCCACTCGAAGGCATCCGCACACTGGCCGCACGCCTCGCCTCCGGCGAGATGACGTCCCGCGAGCTCGTCGAAGCCGCGTTGGCCCGGATAGCGGCGACCCAGACCACCGTTAACGCCTTCCGCTGGGTACGGGCCGAGGCTGCCCTCGCAGAGGCCGAGGCGGCGGACGTCGCACTCGCCGCCCGCGGGAGCCGGTCCGGCCGACTCAGCCGGTCCGGCCGACTCAGCCGGGACGCCCGCGGCAGCTGGTGGGGCGCGACGGGATGGCGACCACTACTCGGCGTGCCCATTGCGATCAAGGACGACACCGACCTGACCGGTACCCCCACGGCCTTCGGCGCCATGGGGGAGTTCTCCCCCGCGGTCCGGGACAGCGAGATGGTGCGACGGCTGAAGGCGGCCGGTGCCATCATCATCGGCAAGACCAACACCCCCGAGTTCGGGCAGTGGCCGTTCACCGAGGGCCGGGCGTTCGGGGTGACCCGTAACCCGTGGGATCTCGACTACTCTCCCGGCGGCTCCTCCGGAGGCGCGGCGGCCGCGGTGGCCGCGGGGCTGGTACCGGCGGCGATCGGTTCGGACGGGGCGGGCTCCGTGCGCATCCCCGCCGCCTGGACCCACCTGGTCGGGATCAAACCGCAGCGCGGGCGCATCTCGAGCGCCCCGGTCCGCGAGCAGTTCAACGGGCTCACTGTCTACGGCCCGCTAACCAGGACCGTCGCCGACGGGGCCCTGCTGCTCGACATCCTGTCCGGCAGCCTGCCCATCGACCGGGCTCGACCGCCGGCGCCGGCCGAGCCGTTCCTCACCGCCGCCGGCCATCCCCCTTCCCGCTTGCGGATCGGGCTCTCCCTGCACCACCCGTACAGCGGGATGCCGGTGGCCCTCGATCCGGCCGTCCGGGCCGCCGTGGAACGGCTGGCCGAGATCCTGGCCCGCTGCGGGCACGACATCGTGCCGGTGGAGCCGCCCTACGGCCTGCTTGGCACGATCTTCCTGCCGCGGTCCATGGACGGCATCCGCGACTGGGCCGGGCGGGTGCCCGATCCCACCCTGCTCGACCCGCGGACCATGGCCAACGCGCGGACCGGACGGATGCTGCGCCCGTTCCTCCCGCTGACACGCGCCGCGGAGCCACTGGCCCGGCTCAACATCGGCCGCATCTTCCGGCGGGTCGACGTCATACTCGCCCCGACGACCGCCACGCCGCCGCCCCGGGTGGGCGAGCTCAACCGGGAGAGCAACTGGGCCACCGACCAGGCGATCGTGGCGGCGTGCCCCTACACCTGGCCGTGGAACGTCCTCGGTTGGCCCGCCGTCAACGTACCGGCCGGACGCACCGCGGCGGGACTGCCCGTCGGCGCCCAGCTGATGGGGCCGGCGAACAGCGAGACCTTGCTGATCTCCCTCGCGGCGCAGCTGGAGGACGGCGAGCGCTGGCACCTCCATCAGCCGGGAGAACGCTCGGCCCACGCGATCTGACGATCTGACCCGACGGGCACCCGACCCGACCTGGTCCACAGGCCGACCTGGTCCACGGACCAACCTGACCTTACGGGTAGCGGGGTGTTACCGAATAGCCGAAATGCGAGGGCCTCTCACGGAACCCCGATCCGGCCGGGACAATGACCCATGCGAAGACGTCGTTCAGGCGCTGGCGGACCCGGCGGACTAAGCGGACCCGGCGGACTAAGCAGACCCGGCGGGCTAAGCAGACCCGGCGGGCTAAGCAGACTCAGCAGGCTCCGCGGGGTGGAGGATGTCCGTCCCCTCATCGCCGGAACGCTCGTCCTCGTCACGATCATCGTCCTCGACGCGACGCCCGGGCTGATCCTGGTCGGGTACTTCGGTCTCGGACCAGTGATCATCGCGGCGACCAGTCCACCCCGAGTCACCGCCGCGGTCGGAGCGCTGACAGTGATCACGGCACTCCTCTCCGGGTTCTGGGATCATTGGTTCGGGACCGGTCCGCATCTCGCCGCGACCACACTGGTCGCCCTCCAGTCCGTGATCGCCGTCTACATCTGCGCGCACCGGGAGCGGCAACGCTCACAACTGCACCAGGTCAAAGCGGTTGCCGAGGTCGCGCAGCAGGCACTGCTACCGGCGGTCCCCAACCGGCTCAACGGGGCCGGTTTCGCGGCTCGGTACCTCTCCGCCGCCCAGGAGGCGTCGGTGGGTGGCGATCTCTACGAGGTCGTCTCTACCTCGCAGAGCATCCGGATGATCATCGGCGATGTCCGCGGCAAGGGCCTGCCGGCGGTCCGGCTGGCCTCGATAGTGCTCGGCGCCTTCCGCGAGGCGGCGGTAACCTGGCTCGACCCGGAACAGGTGGCCGCCGCCTGCGCCCGCGCGGTGGGTCGAGAGGCCGAACCCGAGGACTTCGTGACGGCGCTCATCGTCGACATCCACCCGAACGGTCGGCTGGGCCTGTGCTCGGCCGGGCATCACCCGCCGCGGCTGGTCTCGGCGGACGAGTGCACCACGCTGGAACTGAAGTCGCCCAGTCCGCCACTCGGGCTGGCCGAGCGCTTCTCCGTCACGACGGCGAGCTGGGCGGTCGGCGATCGGATGCTGCTGTTCACCGACGGTCTCACCGAGGCCCGGGACGGCCGGGGGCGGTTCTTCCCCCTGGACGATCATCTGGACCTGCTGCGGGGCGGCAGCCAGGACGACGCACTCGACCGTCTCGCCGGGGCTCTGCGCGCCCATGTGGACGGCAGGCTGCAGGACGACCTCGCGGTGCTGCTGGCCGAGCGGGAGGCGGGACCGAGTGGCGGGACCGAGTGGCGGGATGGGAGCGGGGACGGGAGCCGGCGTCCTGAGCTCCTGAGCTCCTGAGCCCGGCGGGACCCGGGCGGCCCCTCGGCCCAAGATCCGACTCCCATCCGGCGTGCCGCTGCCCCTCGGAGCCCGTCGCGATCAGCTACGGTCACCCAATGCGGAGGGATTCCGTGGCCGCCGTCGGATACCGACGCCTACAGTTGTGCTCACGGGTATTCACTCCAGGTATCGATACGCCGGACGGTCGGAGACGGTCGTGAGCTTTCCGGTGGATTCCGGTGACCGTCGCACCGTGCGGCTGCTCCTGACCCTGCTCGTCGTTGTGAGCGCCGTGGCCGCGTTCGCCGTCGGCGGTCTGATCGCGACGTCCGGGTTACGGGTGAGCTGGGGACGCGCCGAGGGCGCCGCGGCAGCGGCCGAGGTCCCCGTCGCCAAGGACGGCTCGCTGCCGGCAGCGATCGGCAGGCTGGGCATCGGCGGCGGCTCGGATCCCTCGTCACTCACGGATCCCTCGCCACTCACGGTGGGCCCCTCCCCGAAGAGCGGGCCTTCGCCGGCCACCGTGTCACCGGCGCCGACGGATGCGGGCGGGGCGAAACACCCGGTGCCAAGCCCGGTGCCAAGTGGCGAGGACCCGTCTACACCCACGGCACCGAGCCCGCAACACAGCTGCGCGGCCCCGGCCACCTCCGCACCCGGCGGGTCGGGCGCCCCCATCCTCATCTACCCGTTGTGCTGATATCCGTTGTGCCGAGCTATCCGCCGGATCCAGGCCGCCAGTCGGGCGAGCGGCCGGTGAGGGCCAGCAGCCTCGTCCACTCGTCGGCGTCATCCGGGACCGGCACCGGGCGGGCGAAGATGCCGGCCGCCCGCCAAGCGTCGATCTGCGACGCCAAGTGCTCGTGGACCCGGTGCACGAGGTCCCGGTCGGACCCGACGCCCGCCGCCGACGAGGTGTCACCGGCCCGCCGGCCGTGCATGTCGATCGCCCGCGCCAGATCCCAGCCGTGGATCAGTAGGTCGGCGGTCAACTGGAAGGCGTACTCGCTCGCCGGCGTGGGGCCGAAGGAGAGGACCGGCACCGACGCCCAGGCTCCCGGGCGGTTCCAGGCGTCCCGTGCCCCACGGGCCGCCGCCGGCCAGCTCGCCACGGGATCCGCCCCGAGCTGATCGCCGTCGAACCGGGGGCCGATGTCAGCCATGGTGAGGCCGGCCAGCAGCGGCGGCACCCATAGCTGCTCCACGGTGAGGTGGTTGACGAGCGCGCGGACGTTCCAGTCCCGGCAGGGCGTGGGCGCATCCCACCCGCCGGGCGGCACCGCCCGCACCTGCGCATCGAAGAGGTCCAGCGCCCGGACGAGCGCGTCGTGACGTTCCGCGACGGTCAGCATGGTCGCCATCGCACCGCTCCCTTCATCCGTCGCGGTACCGATCCCGGGCCCGCGCGGGTCGTCCCGGACCGGGGTGGACTCGGTTCCGGCCGGCGATCCGCAGACCCCACCGGCCTACCCCGCACATCGGCATGCACTCTCACCTGCCGCGACGGCCTCACGATCCGTTGCCTCATGGCCCGTTGCCTCATGGCCCGTTGCCTCACGATGGCCCGTTGCATCGCGGTTCGCGACCGTGCTGCTTGCGGAACCGTCCCAGTAGGGGAGACGAATCACTGGCGTTCCTCGGGGCATTGTGGTAGTCCTCGGGGCGTTGTGGTAAACGGTCATAAATCTGGCTTCCAGCTCCGCCGCGGAGGTTTCCCACGAGGCGAGAGGGACGGTCCCGGGCTGGTTGTCGGGACGCCGCACCGGACCGGCGAACCGGCGCCGGGTGACGAGCGGGCAGAGGACTACGCTCACACCAGGCAGAATCCACCGAAGCGGAGGAAGGACCCGAACATGACCGACGACGCATATGCCCCCGAGGGGCTGGCGGAGAAGCCCCAATTCAATTCGGATGTCGCGCACACCGCCCGGGTCTGGAACTACTGGCTCGGTGGCAAGGACAACTTCGCCTCCGACCGCGCGGTGGGCGACCAGGTCCAGCAGATACTTCCGCACATCGTCGACACCGCCCGCGCCGACCGGGGTTTCCTCACCCGAGCCGTGCAATTCCTGGCCGGCGAGGCAGGTATCCGTCAGTTCCTCGACATCGGGACCGGGCTGCCCACCGCCGGAAACACCCATGAGGTCGCCCAGGAGATCGCACCGGAATCGCGCATCGTCTACGTCGACAACGACCCTCTTGTTCTGGTGCATGCCCGAGCGCTGCTCACCAGCACCCCGGAGGGCGCCACCGACTACCTCGAGGCCGACATCCGGGATACCGACCGAATCCTGGAAGCCGCGGCCCGAACGCTGGACTTCACCCGGCCGGTCGCGCTCACCCTACTGGGGGTGCTGAACTTCGTTCAGGATGCCGAGGAAGCGCTGCGGATCGTGCACCGGCTCCTGGATGCTGTGCCGTCCGGTAGTTATCTGGCCATCGCCCACGCCAGCAACGAAGTCTATCCCGAGGAGGCGGAGCGGGTGCGGCAGTTCTGGAACGAGAACGCCACCCCACCCATTGTCTTTCGCGACGCGAAACAGATCGCCGTGTTCTTCGACCGGGTCGAACTGCTCGAGCCCGGCGTCGTCTCGTGCTCGCGGTGGCGGCCGGCCTCCAATGATCTCGGTATCCCGGCCGAGGTGCAGCAGTTCTGCGGAGTGGGCCGCAAGCTCTGAGGACTTCTGCCTAGCGGCTCGTTCAGCCTCGTCGCCGGCCGGACGACGCGTGAGGGGACTGCCCCTCCCACCGGGCCCCACCGATGATCCGAACGCGCCGATCCGCCCGGCGAGGACCGGACCGGCCCCGGGTACCGATCCCGCCGGGGCCAGTACCGCCGGGGCCGATCCCGCCGGGGCCGGTACCGGCCCGGTCGACGTGCCGAGCGTGCTGGTGGTCGCCGACAAGTTCCCCCCGGTGCTCGGCGGCATCCAGACGTTCGCCTGCCATCTCGCGGCCGGGCTTCCGGCCGACCGGATGGTGGTCGTGGCGCCGGCCGCCGCCGGCTACCGAATGATCACGGTATGGCTGCCGATGGCCCCGTCGGCCTGCGTCCTGGCCCTGTTGGTCCGCCGCGGCCACCTCTGACCCGCGCCACCCACCCCCGTCGGGGGATAGTCCCGCACCGCGTCAGGCCCACTCGTCCCGTCCGGGTGGACCCGCGGGCACCGAACCCAACGGCGATTACTCTTCGAATCAATGGGAATGCACAACGTCAGAATGCACAACGTACAGCTAGTTCTCGCGCGTGCACCGTCATCTGCCCATGCCATCCACCCGTCGGTCAGGGCCGCACCCGCGGTCCTCAGAGGGGGGAGACTTCATGAACTGGTCCCGTACATCACGTCGGTGCGCCTCGCGTGCCTTCGTCCTGACCGCCACGCTGGCAGCAGCCCTGGCCGCGCCGGGGCTGCTCAGCTCGGTGGCCGAGGCGGCAGCACCGACCGGCAGCCCGACGGGCAGATGCCCGTCGCTGCCCCAGATCGCCGGCCCGTTGCAAAGCTGGGAGACGGTTACCGCCCTGCCAGCTCCCCGTGCCCATCTCGCGGCCACCACGGGATGTGACGGACGGATCTATGCGATCGGCGGCCAGTCCGCCGAGACGGGCGCCGGCGGCGGCGCCCCGGGCTCGCCTACGGGGACGCCCACGGCAACGCCCGGCCCGACCGCGTCACCAACCACCACACCCACGTCACCGACCACCACACCCACTTCACCGGCCGCCACACCCGCATCACCGGCCGCCACACCCGCATCACCGATAGCCACACCCGCATCACCGACGGGCACCGGCTCACCCACGTCACCACCGGGCGTCGCCCCCCTGACGCCGGTGGGAACGGTCCAGGTCTACGACCCGCGGAAGAACGCCTGGACGGACGCGCCCGATCTGCCGACCGCGCGTACCCATCTCGCCGCCGCGACCGACCTCGATGGCCGGATCTACGCGATCGGCGGCCGGTCCGGCAGCTCGAACCAGCCCACGGACATCGTCGAGGTGTACACCCCGTCCGACGGAAGCTGGTCGGCGGGGAAGCCCCTGCCGAGCGCCATGGGTGACCCGAGCGCGGTCCGCGGCACCGACGGCAGGATCTACGTTCTCGACGCGAAGACCCTGGCGATCTACGATCCCGGCTCGGACAGCTGGTCGACGGCCGGAGCGCCGCCGCCCGCGAACAGGGCTCCGGTCCTGACGGCCCTGCCGGACGGCCGGATCCTGGCCGCCGGCGGCATCGGGGCTGGCGGCGGCTCCGCACAGCGGGCGGCCACCGACGTCTTCGCCTACACACCGGGTTCGGATGCGGCTGAGAAGGGCTCGTGGGCCCAGATGTCCGACCTGCCGGACGGCGTCGCGGGTGCCGCCGGGGCGACCGGCCCCGACGGCCGGGTCTACATCATCGGCGGGCGGGACAGCGCCGGGAACGTCACCGGGGCGGTGCAGGTCTACACCCCGAAGGACGACCGGTGGGCCGCCGGACCGACCAGCTCCCCCTCGACCCGGGCCGGGCATGCCGCGGCGACCGGTGGTGACGGCCGGGTGTACGTGCTGGGTGGAACGTCCAGCACCGGCAAGACACTGAACACCGCCGCCGCACTGAACAAGTAACGAACAACACCACCAGCCGGCGCCGGCCGCCCTGTCCCATGAGGCCGGCGCCGGCCGCCGGCCGCGTTTGCTGAGGTCAGTCCCGCTTGAATGCCTCCCGGCGCAACATCTGAAATAGCGTCGGGACGCCTTCGCGGGTCGTCACGGCGACCGCCTTGTGCACGAACCGTACCTCGGTCGCCTGTTCGAGCAGGCTCGCGGCCAGGTCCATGCGGCTGGTGAAGATACCCGGCGCCTGGTCCTCGTGAAGCTCGTAGCTCGTCACCCCGGGCGCATCGAACAGACCCGAGGGACGCATGATCGTCCAATCCAGGTTGCTGTCGCGCAGAAGTTCCTCCATGCGGCGCATGTCACGGTAGGTCGTCTTGCCGATCGTCGCGGTGATCAGCGGCTGGAGGACCCGGTTAAGCAGGAAACCGCCATCGGCATGATGATGCGGCTCGGTGGCACTCGAGCTCACCACGACCACTCGCTTGACCCCGTGCCGGAACATCGCCGCAGTGATGTTCCGGATTCCGTCGCTGTAGATGTTGATCGGTTCGCGCGTGAACGGCACGCCAAGCGTCGACAGCACCACGTCGGCTCCTTCGACGGCCCGATCGACGGCCTGGGCGTCGTGCACGTCGGCCCCCACGACGTCGAGCCGTTCGTGCGTAATCGGGAATTCCGCCGGTCGCCTGGTCACCGCGACGACGTCGTAACCGGCGGCCAGCGCCTGCTCGGTCAGCAGCCGGCCGGTCGGCCCGTTCGCTCCGAACACGACAATCCTCATTGCTGCGCTCCTCCTGACCCACGGGTACGCGGATCACCTGCCTGTCGGATGTCCGTCGGATGTCTGTCGGATCCCGCCGGACAGATGTGACCGCCGCGCCCACCGGCCACCGGCCACCGGCCACCAGCCGTCCCCAGGACCCAGACGGGTGGCGTCACGGGGGTGGCCCCGTCACATCGGCGGTGCCGCGTTCGTCAACTGCTCAGGAGAGGCTAGTCCGGAGGGGTGCAAGCGAGGGGTGCAGGCAATGGACGATGCGACGTGGCAGGCCGAGCAGTTCGAGCGCCAGCGCCCGCGGCTGCAGGCGGTCGCGTACCGCATGCTCGGTTCGCTCAGCGAGGCCGAGGACGCCATCCAGGAGGCATGGCTGCGGCTGAGCCGCTCCGGCGACGATTCGAGGAGATCGCCCCGATAGTCGACCGGACCCCCGCCGCGGCCCGCCAGCTCGCCAGCCGCGCCCGACGGCGGGTGCGAGGCGCCCCGACGGTCCCGGACCCCGACCTCGCCGTCTTCTACCGCCGCCTCGCCGCCCGCCGAGGCGGCCGACGCGCCCTGGTCGCCGTCATGCACAAACTCACGCTCGCGATCTGGCACGTCCTCCACAACAAGATCCCCTACCACGACCTGGGTGCCGACCACTTCGCCAGACGAGATCCTGAACGCACCATGCGCCGCATGATCAAACAAGCCAACAGCCTCGGCCTGACCATCCGTTTCGAGCCGATCGCCGCAGCCTGAGCGCGCCGGTCACCTTATTTTCGTGTCAGACCCCCGACAGACCCGGAGACAGTCTCGAATGTGTCAGCCTCGGATGTGGTCAACGGCCGGTGGGAAGGTAGGCGGTGATGATCGCGGTGGCCAGCGCGCGCTGCCCCTGGCCGTTGGGGTGGAACGCGGCGGAGAACGGCGTTCCGAGGGGGTCAACGTCGGGGGGACTGCCTGTACTGCTGCAGAACTCGTGCCCGGCGAAGGCGTTCTCGGTGTCCACGTAGGTCACGCCGGCCGCCCTCGCGGCGGCGCGGATCGTGCTGTTGAGGTCGTGGACGGTCTGGTTGAACCAGGCCGCGTCGGCCGGCTGGATGCGTACCCCCAGCTTCCCGAGGACGCTGACCGGGCACGGGGCGTCCAGAGTGTCGGGGAACAGCCGGGGATAGCCCAGGACGAGGATCCGTGCCCCGGGGGCGAGGCTGGGGGCCCGTCGGATAGCCCGGTAGGTCTCAGTGAGTTGTGGCTGCAGGGTGTTCAGAGCAGTCCCGACGGCCGGTGCGGAGTGCTCCCGGCAGGACGGGAGAAGTGTGGTCACGTGCAGTGCCGCACAGTAGACCGCGATGTCGGCGAAACCGATGTCGTTGCCGCCGACGGTGAGGGTGACCAGTCCGACGGTGTCGGCCAGCCCGTCCAGATAGGTGTCCTGTGGTGGGGTGCCAGGCCCCTGCGACGTGGAGAAGTCCCGGGTGCGTGCGCCCGCGCAGGCCCCGAAGGTGAACAGTGGATCAGACGTCGCGGACGGCGGCGGGTCCTTGGTGGCCAGGGCGGCGTGGACGAGAGCCGGGTAGGCGGCGGTCGAGCGTCGGCAGCCACCGAATGGCCGGTAGCTGCCCGGGAGGTAGTCGGCGACGGTGCCGGCTCCGTCACCGGAGGAATACGAGTCACCCAGCGCGACGTAGCGCAGCGCGGTCAGCCTGGTCCGCGAGGATCGTGAACGGCCGGACCGGTCGGTCGCGGTCAACTGGAACACGTAGTTGCCCGGAGCCGGGAGGGTCACCGTCGTGTCTGGCGTGTCACCGGCGAACCGGGCCGGGGCCGGTCCCGACAGCATCGTCCACGCTGTGGATGCCGCGGGGCCGGTGACCCGGCCGTGCAGGGCCACCACGCTCAGCCCGACGACTGTGCGCGAGCGTCCCGCCTGCACGGTCACCATCGCCTGCCGCAAACGTGGCACCGTCGTCACAGATGGTTGCGATGTCGCTGCCGTAACGTTCTGTCGGCTACGGGATACATCCGCTGCGCCTGTGTCACGGCAACCCGCGACCGCCACGGCCGCCACCAGGCCCACCACGAGCATGCTCCACCGGCATCGCCCGAGATCGCTACCCGTCATACCGTCATGATGACAGGCCGTGGAGTGGAGTCCACGGATGTGGCGTACGTGGAGTAGCAGTCCTGCGACGCCCAGAGCAGTCCTGCGACACCCAGAGCAGTCCTGCGACACCCCAAAGTGGCGGTCTGTAAATCGGGGCTCCGTGTCGGTCATCTCCTTCACCACCAGGAAGATCGTCGCAAACTGGGCCATCCCCGGCGGCGGGATTCCCGACATGGGCAACGTCAACGCCGACGGGACCCGGCTGTGGCTGTCCGGCCGGCGCAGCAACGTCGTGTACGTGTTCGACACCGGCGACACCGGCGACACCGGCGACACCGGCGGGAACGGCGGGAACGGCGGGCCGGACCCGACGACCGGCCGGCTGTTGACCGAGATCCCGGTGGGCCACGAGCCGCACGGGCTCGCCCTCTGGCCGCAGCCCGGGCGCTACTCCCTCGACCACAGACGATCCGCTTCAACGCGGAACTGCATGCCCTGGTCCGCATCGCTCGACACGCGGTCAGCGTCGCCGAAAAAGTGATTGTGGGCCGGCTGCAGATGGGCGACTTCGCGCGGGGCGCGTTGCCCTGCCGCATCGATACCGTGACCGGCAGCGTCTCCTGCACCTTTGACGAGGAGTTCAGGAAGGATGTCCTCGCGGCAATGAGTTCGCTGGTGCGCGCCCGTGGGCTTGCCGAGTCGACGGCGGGTGGGGCGATCCGGGTGTTCGCGCTGCGCGCGGTCGAGCGGCTTCCCAGCTCTCCCCATCGCACGCTGGACGACCTGGCCCGACAGCAGGAGATACGACCGGTGCGAAGTCTGGCCGAGTTGGCTCTGTCAGAACCGCTGAGCGATGAGGTCCGCCGCCCAACGCTGGAACCGGCAGATCGGGTGATCCTCGCGGCGCTGTCCCGGCTGTTACCCCGGGCCCGCTGGGACGTCTTCTTCGTCACCCCGGCCACCGTGCTGCGGTGGCGCCGTGACCTCCTCCGGCAACTTTCTTACCGGCGGCACGTTGCCTTGACGCCGGCGACAAAGTTTAGCGTCTTGCCCCGGACGGGTGAAGGAGGTCCGATGCTGATCGGCGAACTGGTGGAGCGGGCCGGCACGAGTACGGATGCGATCGACGTGATGCGACTGCTCTGGGCCGGAGGCGAGGACGGGGTCAGCTTCCGCGGGGAGTTCTTCGACTTCGACAACCTGTGCAGCTTCCCGAAGCCCTACGGCGTTACCCAGCTGCCCATCCACGTTGGTGGATCAAGTCGGGCGGCTGCACGCCGGGCCGGGCGACGAGGCGACGAGGCGACGGCTACTTTCCCGGCGGTGCGCTCGGTCCTGATGAGCGTAGCCTCCAACTGGACCTCGCCCGGTCGACCGCCTTCGAGGCTGGCCGTAATCCGGATGCTCTGGAGTACACGCGATGGGGGTCGATCGACCTGACGGTTCGGCCGGACCAGGTCGGCGGCGCGTATGTTCTCGACGTCCGCCAGCGGGCGGAGTTCACCTCCGCCCACTTGCCGGGTGCGACCTCATGTCGAGCTCGGCGACTTGCCCGCCCACCTCGCCGACGTCGCCCACCTCGCCGACGTCGCCCACCTCGCCGACGTCGCCCACCTCGCCGACGTCGCCGCCGGGCCGGACGGCTGGGCGCGGGCCACCAGCCGGAACCTGGACACCGGCGCATGAAAACAACCGCCACCGCCGCCGCCGGCCCGGCCAGCGGCACAGGTCCGGCCAACGGACCGGGTAGGTCAAAGAGCGGCGATGAACTCCGCTGACACCGATCACTTCGAAGCCGAGCTTCTCAAGGACCTTGACCACCTCCCCGCCAGGCAGCACGGGAAGAGGAGGCATCAGGCGACGTCCTGCACGATCGTCAGGACTGGCGGAACGCCAAACTCCTCAAGGACCAGACTGACGGCCTCGTAGAGATCGGCCACGGCGTCCTCAGGAGTGTTGCCGAGGCCGTGCGCGCCACCGCTGGGGAACAACGCATGGGCCGCCCAGGTGCCGTCCTCCTCCTGCTCCAGCTCGTCTGGGGATCTGGACCATCCGCTTCATGGCGCCGACTGTACGCCGCCAGCCGCAGGGCCAGCGGTAGCTCCGGTCACGGCACACGGACGCCACTCGACCGAACTGTCGAAAGCTGGTGAGCGCAGGACGGTGCCCAGTCTGTGGCCTCCGCGTGTTCCGCTGGGCGGGTGCGGATCGGTCCGGCGCGGCCAACGCGAGGCAGGTCAGTCCAGCGCGGCCAACGCGAGGCGGGCGGCGGCCCGGAGCCGCTCCGCTTCGGGTGCGGCCCGCGCGAGCACGCGGACGCCCTGCATCATCACGAGCAGGAAATTGGCGATCTCGTGCGGGTCCTTGTCGGGGCCAAGCTCGCCTTGGGCCTGGGCCCGCACCAGGGAGGACACCAGCGCCGTCTCCACGACGCTCCAGCTGACCGCCACCTGGCGGGCGACCTCGGGGTCACGCGGGGAGAGTTCGACGGCGGCGTTCACCACCAGGCAGCCTCGCCGGTTCGGGTCGGTGAGGGCGTCGGCGACCCAGCTCTCGACAAACGCGCGCACGGCCGACAGGGCCGGTCCGGGCTGGGCGAGCGCGGTGACGAAGCCCGCCTCGCTGCGTCGCAGGTACCGCCGCATGGCGGCCAGATACAGGTCGTGCTTGCTGCCGAACGTGCCGTAGAGACTGGCCCGGCCAATCCCCAGGTAATCGACGAGGTCGGCCATCGAAGTCGCTTCGAAGCCCCGTGTTCCCATCTGTGGTGATATCCCCCGGCCAGGGCGGTCGCGGTGGCCTCCCGCGGGTCGAGGGGCTCACCCGCCCGGGCGGCGGTGAGCAGCGCGTCGCGGGCCTTCCCGCTGATCTTCGGGTTGATCAGGACGGTCCGGTAGGAGCCGTCGGGTAGTGCCTTCAGCGGGGGCAGGTTCAGGTTGGCCCTGACCCGCCACAGCAGCGCCGCGCCGGTGTCCGCGGCCGTGCACCAGTCCGCCCAGGAGTAGAAGGTCCGGTCGGCGAGCAGCAGCCAGTCGGAGGCCAGCCGTGGGTAGAGGCGTCGGGCGAGGGCCTGCTCGCTGGCGACCTTCGTTCCGCGTCGGTAGCGCTGCTTGGAGACACGGTGCACAACGCCGCCGACGCGCTTACGGCGTTGCCGCTCGGGATCGCGTTCGTGCTGGGCCGGCGGGCGGCGACCCGCCGGTGCACCTACGGTTTCGGCGCCCATCACCCACGCTCTCGCCGGGCGGGCCCGCCGTGTCGTGGAGTCCGCGTGGTTCAACGGCGCGGTTCTCGTCGCGATTCTCGCCAACGCGGCCCTGCTGGGGATCGAAACCTACTCCGGACTCGCCACGCGCTGGCACGGCCCGCTCAAGGCCACTGAGCACGGGTTCCTGGTCTTCTTCACCATCGAGATCGCGCTGCGCGCGGCCGCCCACGCCGACCGTCCCCGCGACTTCTTCCGCGACCCGTGGAACCTGTTCGACCTCGCCATCGTCGCGCTGGCCGTCCTTCCGCTGGCTCGGGAGGACTCGACGGCAGTGCGGCTGGCGCGGCTGGCCCGGGTGCTGCGCACCGCCCGCTTCCTGCCGCAGGTGCGCATCATCCTCGCCGCCCTGACCCTGTTCCTGCTCATCACCCTGGACGGGCTCGGCGACGCCGTCCACACCAGTCTGGAGATCTCCGGCTGGACGATCCTCTACTACGGATCCTTCGTCGTGATCGGTTCTTTCATCCTGATGAACCTACTCATCGGCGTCGTCATCAATTCCCTGGAGGAGGCCCGTGAGATCGAGGACGCCCAGACACCCCGACGCCGGCCAGCAGACGCAGACAGCGACGGCCCGGACACCGACTTGGCCCGGCTACGCGAAAGGCTGACCACCGCCCGCGAGGCCCGCGACGCCCTCGACGCCGAACTGGCGGCGCTGTCCACACCGTCCCGCCCAAGCGACGGCGAGCAGCCCCGGCCCCGCCAGCCCACTCCCACCTGAGCGGCACAGATCGAGGACGCTCCTGCCCGGGCCTGGGCCCGGCGCTCCCAGCCATTCGGGCCAGCGCGCCGGCCAGCCGAACTGACGCCGCCGCACACAGGCGGACAGTGTCACCACGTCACCGCAGCCTCCCACGTATCCAGACTCGGCGGCAAATCCGCCCCTCGCCGGTCAATCCGGATGGCGGATTTAGCGGTTGAACACCTGTTCCTCGGCATTGTCAACCTGGAAGCCGCCGCGGCCAGCCTGCCCGTCGCACTGGACGCGAGGGCGGCGTTCCGGACACCGTCATCCCCGGCCACAACTGCACGCCCTGACGCTCGCCGCTGTCCTGCACACGCTCGCCGGACCGTGCCCGGCGGCCGAGGTATTTCTCGCCCACTTCGCCGGGAGCGCCGTCGCCGCGCGTTCGTGCCCTCCACCGGAAGCGTCGGTGGCCTCGGCGTCAGCCTCGCCGCTGCGCTCGCCCAGTGTGGCGGTGACGCCAAGACCGCCGTCAGCGCCGTTCTCGGCTACCGGCTTCTGACCGCATGGCTCCCGCTACTTCCCTCAGCGCTCGCTCTCACCACGCTATGCAGGCACCTCCTGCCGATCCCTGCCGAGAGCAGAGCGGGGGATGCTTCCCGGACGCACCCTTGGCAGGCGCCGACCGGTCTGGATCGACACTGCCGAGTTGCCCGCGGTCGTATCCAGGTGTCCGCATGCCAGGACGGGAGGCGCAGACCTTCTTGGGCTGGCGAGTGCATCGAGCCAGGTTCAACGATGGTAGGCGCCACGTCGGGTGAACGGGTGAACATGCGCCAGAGGAGGAGCACGGCGATGGCGCCGATGACCGACCCGATGATCCCGGACGGTTGCAGCGCGCCTTCGGCGAGGTCCTTGTCGAAGAGGATGTAGCCGAGGAATCCGCCGACGAAGGAGCCGACCACGCCGAGCATGATCGTGACCGGGATGCTCATGGGGCCGGGCCCGGGGACGAGGAGGCGGGCGAGAGCGCGCCGGCGACCAGGCCGAGCACGATCCAGCTGATGATGGTCCAGACCACGACGGCTTCCAACACCGGTAGATCACAGCAAGGTCAGCTGGGGATTACCCCTTCTCCGCCAGCCGATACCCTGCCTCGGGCGGTGGTGTCGGCTGTATGAGTCACCCGACCTGGCTCGGCCGGTGGTGCCCGGCGACGGCACCGGCACCGCGCGGCGCACGGTAGCTTCTGGAATCGCTGAGGGGGTCTGTACGTTGGGGACGGTGCCAGCGCAGTGCTGGCGGCGGCCATGGTGGTCGACTTGGGATCTGCGGGAGCGGACGGCGTGCACGGCGACGACAGTCGACATACGGCTGTGCGCCCGAAAGTGGTGAAGCGCCGCGGGGCCGTGTGCCGCGAGTCGGCCGGAAGCGGCGAGCTCCTGTGTCGCGGCGACGCGCGACGGGTCCCGTGCTGCCTCGTTCTTCGCGCTCCTGCCGCTGCCCAACAGCGCGGAGTGTCTGGCTGGCCGGGCACCGGTCCTCGGGGGCGTGGGTTCCGCGCGCCCGATGGCGTGCTGGCGGTTGTCTCGCGGGGTGTCGTCCGCGA
>NZ_CDXDOR010000043.1:0-24183 GCF_978021225.1 Frankia sp. CeTa3Moorea
CGCCCACCCCGCACGAACGGGGCGAGCCCCGGCAGGCCCACCCCGCCGGCGGGGGCGTTCTCGGCGGTGTAGAGCGGACGGATCCGTGGACCGTCATAGGTCCGCGTGGCCAACAGCTCCTCGACTTCGCCGGGAGTAGTCGCCTCGGTCGCCACGCCGGACTTGCGCAGCACCTGCAGGACGAGCGTCTGCCAATCGGCGCGCGTCGCCTCCGGAAAGTCTGCGGCCAGCGACAACCCGGCCGATGGAACGCTCATGTTCCGGATCGTAGGCCTGGGGGGCCCAGGCGGCCTGGAATGTACTCCCCGTCACAATACCTTGCGCGCGTTTCGCCGGATCGTGTCCCTGCTCACGATGCCCGCAGCCGCTCAGCCACCGCGGCTGTGCCGGCGGCGGACGCCTCAGCGGCCACTCTGGACGCCTCGGCCCGCTCGGCCGCCCGCGCCGCCAGGACCCGGGTCACCGCCGAGACGACCCGCTCCGGATGCCAGGTCACGTCGGCCACGCTGAACCGCAGCACCGTCCAGCGCAACGCGGCGAGGATGTTGCCGCGATGACGGTCCTGGTAGATCATCGCCGGCGGGCTGGTGGCCGAGAAGGTGTCCGCCTCCACGTCGAGTCGCTGCGCCGGCCAGGCAAGATCCAGCCGGGTGATGATCTGACCGGTCCCGTCCCTGACCGGCCACTGCAATTCCACGGGCGCGAGCCCGTTGTCGGCCAGCAGCAGCCGCAGCCGGGTCTCCAGGGGGTTCTCGGCCCGGCCGTCGGCCAGCGACCACCAGTCGGTCGTCTGCCGGAAACCGCGCCGCCCCTCGGCGGCCGCCCGCACCCCCGCCAGGCTCGGCACTAGGCCGCGGTGCAGGGCTGCGTCCAGGTGAGCGACCGCCGCCTCACGCGACTGGGCGGCCAGCACGAGATCCGCCAGCGTCCGCTCCGGCGAGGTGAGTGGGATCCCACCCAGCTCGACGCGCTGGTCGGCGTCGAGATCGCTGAAGTGCAGCCGGATCCCGCGCGGCTGGGCCCGGGTCTGCCGAGCCGGAAGAAGGAGGTGCACGGGTTCGGCGGAGCTTTCCGGAACCGCGAGCGGAAAACCGTGGAGCCGGGCGGCGGTGATCCCGCAGACGACGGCTCGGGGACGCCCGATGAGCGCGGCCCGCACCCGTGCCGAAAACGGCGAGGAGAAGACCGGGAGAATCGGCGTGGTATTTTCATCGCCGACGATCGGCGCCGCGTGCCCGGGGCCCGCGGTGATGGCACCATGGCGCTTTCTTCGTCGGCGCGCGACGTCGTTCCGGACAAGTCCGGCGGATTCCTTCTCCCGGATTTCAGACTCCCGGGTTTCAGAATGCTCGGCGCGCCGCCGATCCCCCGGCCGCGGGACGTCGTCGACGGAGCCAGGGAGCTCCGCCGGGGCGAGGGGTACGACGAAGACACCGCGCACCGGATGGCTCCACTGGCCGGAGTGGACGAGCTGGCGCAGCTGGCCGCGGGTCAGCCCAGCGGCCATCGCCTGCCGGTAGGTGATCGCACCCCCCTGGCGACCGGCGAGGCGGACCGCGGGGTCGAAACCGGGATAGCGCACGGGACGGGTCGGCGGGGGCGAGGCCGAAGCGGAAAACGTCATGGACCGAGAATCCATCAGGTAGCCCCGGTAATCCAGCGCCACAGGCCACCTGTGGATAACTCCTCACAGGAGGACGGCGAACGTAGGGCCCACCGATAACCCAGCAGGCTGTCACCGGAGCCATTTCCTCAAGCTAGCTTCGGGAGCGAAGCCGCTACCTAGCCGAGTTGCTTGCGAGAATGTACGATAACGACGGCGCGCATCGTCCGATAACGCAAGACAATCGACGGACAGCAGGTTGGACGGACAGCAGGTTGGACGGGCAGCAGGTTGGACGGGCAGCAGATTACTCAGCCACGGATCAACAGCACGATCGCCACGGTCGCACCGAGCATGATGACCGCGCCACGTAGAACGTTCGGTCGTAGCCGGCGGGCCACCCGGGCACCGATCGTCCCGCCGAGCAGGGAAGCGAGCACGAGGATGCCGGCGAACCCCCACGAGACCTTCGCGGTGACCAGGAAGACCGCCACTCCCACGGCGTTGACCCCGAACGCGAGCAGCGTCTTCAGCGCGTTGGTGCGCTGCAGGTCGTCGGCGAGCAGAATGCCCAGCACCCCGAGGAGCAGCACCCCGAGCCCCGCGCCGAAATACGATCCGTAGACTCCCGCGACAAAGATCCCAAGCCGGGTCGGCCAGGTCACCCGGGCCGTGGCGTCGACCACGGCCATGCTGGCTCTCCGGCGTGCCACCACGGCCGCGAGCCGGGACTGAGCCGCCAGGAGCAGGCAGGAGACCAGCACCAGGTACGGAACCAACACCCGGAAGCCGTCGGAGGGCGTGGCCAGCAGCACGACGGCGCCGGCCAGACCGCCGAGCAGAGCCGGCGGTCCCAGAGCACGCAGCCGGACGGCCTGCCCGGCGAGCTCGCGGCGGTAGCCCAGCGCCCCACCGGCGTACCCGGTGACCAGCCCCACCGATGAGGTAATGTTGGCGGTCAGCGCCGGCAGACCGGTGGCGAGCAGCGCCGGGAAGGCGATCAGGGTCCCGCCGCCCGCGATCGTGTTCACCGCGCCCGCGAGCAGACCCGCCCCGCCCGCGAGCAGGGCATCGGCTGGTCCCACGTGTCCTCTACGCCGATGGAAGGAAGAGTGACGGGTTCAGGGTGACGGGGTGACGGGCTCGGCGCAGTGCGGCCGGTCCGGCTCAGAGGTCGAACTCCTCCGGGTTGATGCCGACCGCGAAGCACGCCTCCCGCACGACGGCCTGCTCCGTCTTGTCGAAGGTGCCGTCGGCCCCGCCGATGACGATCCCGATCTGGATGACCGCCCTGGCCTCCGCCGGCTTCTTCTTCGTCTTCGCGATCTCCTGGAGAACGGAGACCTTGCCGAACTCGAAATCGGCCTGCAGCTTGCCGACATAGTCGTTGAAGCGACGCTGGAGATCATCCGCGGGAAAGTTGCTGAGCACGTCGTTGGAGATGATCAGCGCGGCGACCCGCTGCCGCTCGGCCGGGTCGATGGTCCCGTCCGCCGCAGCGACCAACGCGCACATCGCCATGCTCGCATCGCGGAAGGCACCGCTCTTCAGGTCGTTTTTCTTGGCGTTCAGCTGGCCCTGCATCGTCTGGGCGGACTGACGCAGCTGGTTCCAGATCGGCACCCGGGCTCCCTCGCACGGTGACGTATCACTAGATAGTTCCTCGCAGGTCAACGCATGACCGCCCGGATATGCTCCCACCGGCTGGCCGAGGGTCAGGAACCGGCACCGCCGGGACCACGGCCGGCGCCGCGAACGCGGTTGAGCCGGTCCACCGCCGCCTGCGCGTCACCGATCGTGGCGAAGTCGACCGCGACGAACGTCGGGATCCGCCCGCGCTCCTGGCGACAACGCTGTGCCCGGGTGAACACGGTCTCGGCGGCGTTCGCGCCGAGGGCGGCACGGCGGCTGGGCGCGGCGGCGGTGAGCCAGTGGTTCATCAGCAGCAGCGAGGCACCGTCCACGCCCCGGTTGCGGGCGCAGGTCCGCAGATCCTCGGGTTTCTTCGCATCGAACGGGGTGTCCTCGGCATACCGGTAGAAGCTGCGCAGGAACGTGCCCGGCAGGTCCTGCCGCTCGGTGAAGACCACCAGGCGTCGGCCCGAGCCGACCATCTCGCGCAGGGTCGGCCATCGGCCGTGCGGATCCTCCGGCGGCGTCGTCACCATCCCCGCGAGGCCCGCGGCCGCCACGCCGCCGGCGATCTCGCTCGCCGGCACCTCATTATCCTGGATAATCAGCGTCACGACCTCGGTGGGATTGCGGTTCATCCAGTCCCGGACCCGGGTCAGCTCCGCCACGAAGTCGAGGGAGCCGAGCTGGCACAGGTCATGGCACAGCCAGGTGCCAGGGCGTTCCGATCGGGCGCCTCGCGTCAGCGGAGCGAGCGCGTCGCGGGTCGCGGGCGGCAGGGTCTGCAGGTAGGCGTCGACCTGGGTCGGCGATGTCCAGTGGTGCACGTCGAGCAGCAGGGCGCGCACCCCCAGGTCGAGCTGGTGCGCGATCGCCGGGTCCTGGGCGGGCCCGAGAAACCGGTCCTCACTGGTGGCCATCGCGTTGTGGGTGGCCAGGTAGCTCACCTGATCATAGCGCCGGTCGCACAGCGCCTGCTGGCTGTTGCAGAGCTTGCGGGCCTCGGCTGCGGCGCCCGGGAAGGCCGTCCAGGTCACAGCGATCATCAGGGGCAGCGCGAGGGCGAACGCCGTGGCGACCCGGCACCGCCGGCCGGTCCGGTTCCACCGAGCGGACACCGCGACGAGCAGCGACAATCCGTAGCCGACCAGGCCGGCCACCAGCGTCCAGACCACGATCCGCAGGAAGCCGCTCTCGAGCGTGCCGTAGGCGTGCGAGGAGAAGTCGACCAGCACTGCGCCAGCTCCCGGCGGCAGGGGCGACGACGGCCCGTCCAGCGAGGTCAGCGGATTCGGCAGCGCGATGCGCAGGACGACGCCGAGCAGCCCGGCACCGACGTCGGCGAGGACCACCGCACCGGTCGCGGCCCGGACCCGGGACACCCCCCGCCGCCCGGCCAGCACGACGATGCCGGCCAGGGCCGCCGTCATGATCAGGGCGAGCAGGAGGGAGACCCACACCAGGGTCGCGGCGACGTCGTGCAGCCGGCCGATCGCGACGATCATCGGCCGGTCATGCAGATCCGACAGGCGGACCCCGAGATCGAGGGTGGATCCGTGGAGATACGCCTGGAGCCGGCCAATGGCCGTCTCGTCGCCCTGGAAGACCTCCGGACCGACCAACGCCAGTGCTCCGGCGATGTTGCCCGACCTCAGCAGGGCGCGCAGCGGAGCCTCGATGCGCGCACGCGTGTCGGCGTCCACCCGGCCCAGCACCACGGGCAGGACGCGGTCGGTGTCCTGCGGGGAGAGCTCGATCGTGGGTAGGGACTTCGGCGGGCGCCCGGCAGCGATGTCGTCGAGCGCGGTGACGACACCGTGGGTGAACTCCTGCACGGTGGTGACCTGGTAGCTGGTGCCGGCGCCCAGTTCACCGGCGACGTACCGGTTGGCCAGGCCCGAGATGTTGTCGAAGATCGGCCGGAGGTCGACGGCGAATTCGACGTCGTCCGTGTCGGCCCGCAGGTAGTCGACGATCCGGTTGATCTGCTCGTCGGTCATCGCCTGGATCGTCGACGGGGGCAGCACCGTGCGCAGGTTCGCGGTGACGAGGGAGCTGTCGATCGGGAGGCCGGCCAGCAACGTGTCGACCGCGGGATCGGGCAGTACCTGGGTGTAGACGCGGTCGTAGGCGTCGGCCCGGTTCAGCGACTGCGAGTAGAAGGCCGGGTTCAGCACGGTCCGCCACGCGGTGATGACGACGACCAGCGGCAGCCAGCAGAGCAGGACGAGGGAGACGAGGGAGACGTGCGCGAGGCGCCCCCGCTCCCCTCCTCGGCGACCCACGGCCTACCGGCAGACAGGCAGACCCGGCTGGGCCCGCAGATCCGGCTGGGCCCGCAGCGCTGGATGGGCGACGTCTGCCAGCGTCTCCTCGATGCGGGCCGCGACCTCGTCCGGGCTGCCGGAACCGTCCACCGTGCGCAGCAGGCCACCCTGCCGGTAGTAGCGGCGCAGCGGTGCGGTCTCCTCCGCGAAGACCTTCAACCGGCGACGGGCGGTGTCCTCCGCGTCGTCGACCCGGTCCTCGGTGCGGGACCGGCGCCGGATGCGGTCGAGCACCTCGTCGACGTCGACGTCGAGGTCGATGACCGCGTCGAGCGGGCCGCAGGTCGCCACGAGCATCCGGTCCAACGCCTCGGCCTGGGGGTAGGTCCGGGGGAACCCGTCGAACAGGAACCCCACCGCGCAGTCGACGCCACTCTCGAGCCGGTCGGCGACGATGTCGAGCACGATCTCGTCGGGGACCAGCTCGCCCGCGCGGACGTAGCGCTCCGCGCGACGGCCCAGCGGCGTACCCGCGGCGATCTGCTGGTCGAACAGCCGGCCGGTCGAGATCGAGGGGATGCCGTGCCGGGCGCTGATGCGAGCGCCCTGGGTTCCCTTGCCGGAGCCAGGTGGACCGAGCAGCACGAGCCTCATGGCACTGAACGGTACCGCCGCAGGTCACCAGGCTGGTCGGCGAGTCCAGTCAATCGCCGCAGATCCGGCCTGGAGCAAGACAGATCACATGAATCTTCGGCCACAAAGTGCTCCGGTGTCCCGGCTGCACGCCAGCCCCGGCTGCACGCCGGGGCTGGCTGGCTCCCGGTCAGCGACGCGTCGGCGTGATGGGCTCGGGCAGGTCCGTCCTGCCCATCAGCCAGCGGTCGGTGGCGGCGGCGGCGGCACGTCCCTCGGCAATCGCCCAGACGATCAGTGACTGCCCGCGTCCCATGTCCCCGGCGACGAACACGCCGGGGACCGAGGAGGCCCACCCGGCGTCGCGCGCCACGTTGCCGCGCGCGTCCAGCTCCACCCCGAGATCGGTCAGCAGGCCGGGCCGTTCCGGGCCGGTGAACCCCATGGCGAGCAGCACCAGCTGGCAGGGCAGCTCGGTGTAGGTACCCTCGACCTTCTCGAACTTCCCGCCGACGAGGCGCACCTCGTGCAGGCGCAGCGCCCGCACGTTGCCATCCTCGTCACCGAGGAAGCGCTCGGTGGAGACGGCGAAGACCCGCTCGCCGCCCTCCTCGTGCGCGCTGGAGACCCGGTAGATGATCGGGTATGACGGCCACGGGTTGGCCGGGGCCCGCAGCTCCGGCGGCCGGGGCATGATCTCGAGCTGGTGCACGGAGAGCGCGCCCTGGCGGTGGGAGGTGCCCAGGCAGTCCGCGCCCGTGTCACCGCCGCCGATGATGACCACGTTCTTACCCTTGGCGGAGATGGGCGACTCGGGCAGATCCCCCTGCGCGACCCGGTTCGCGGGCACGAGGAACTCCATCGCGAGATGGATGCCACCCAGCTCCCGGCCGGGAACAGGCAGGTCCCGGCCAACCGTCGATCCCCCGGCGAGGACCGTCGCATCGTAGGAGGAACGCAGCTCGTCCGCGGCGATGTCGAGGCCGACGTTGCAGGACGTGATGAACGACGTGCCCTCGGCCGCCATCTGCGCGAGCCGGCGGTCCAGGACCCGCTTCTCCATCTTGAACTCGGGGATTCCGTAGCGGAGCAGGCCGCCGATCCGGTCGGCCCGTTCGTAGACCACGACCTCGTGGCCGGCCCGGGTGAGCTGCTGGGCGGCGGCGAGACCGGCCGGGCCGGAGCCCACGACCGCCACCCGCTTGCCGGTACGCAGCGACGGCGGGACCGGGACCACGGTGCCGTCGGCCCAGGCGCGGTTGATGATGCTGACCTCGACCTGCTTGATGGTCACCGGATCGTCGCCGATGCCGAGCACGCAGGCCGCCTCGCACGGCGCCGGGCACAGCCGCCCGGTGAACTCGGGGAAGTTGTTCGTCGCATGCAGCCGCTCGATGGCGTCCACCCAGTCGCCGCGCCGGGTCAGGTCGTTCCATTCCGGAATGATGTTCCCGAGCGGACAGCCCTCGTGGCAGAACGGGATGCCGCAGTCCATGCAGCGGCTGGCCTGCGTGCGCAGATGCTCCTCGGGGAACGACTCGTACACCTCGCGCCAGTCAGTGATCCTGACGTCCACGGGACGGCGCTTCGGCAGCTCCCTGCGGTGCTTGAGGAAGCCGGTCGGGTCAGCCATGCCGCTCCTGTCGGGTCCGCGCGATCGCGATGATGGTCGGGTCGTGCTTGGCGGCCCAGTCAGCCACGAGCCGCCGCCATGATGACCTCGTCGGCGACGAGCCCCTGCTCCTGCGCCTGCCGGATGGCGGTCAGCACCCGCTTGTAGTCCCGTGGCATCACCTTACGGAACGACCCGCGCACGGTGTCCCAGTCGGCGTACAGCCGGGCAGCCACCGTCGAACCGGTCTCCCGGCGGTGCCGGACGAGCAGGTCCCGCACGATCGTCTCGTCGGCGTCGCCCAGCGCCTCGACGTCCACCATCTCGGTGTTGATCCGCGCCTCGACCGGGTCGTACAGGTAGGCCACGCCGCCGCTCATGCCCGCGGCGAAGTTGCGCCCGATGGCCCCGAGTACCAGCACGGTGCCGCCGGTCATGTACTCGCAGCCGTGGTCGCCGACCCCCTCGACCACCGCGGTCGCCCCGGAGTTGCGCACGCAGAACCGCTCGCCGACGATCCCGCGGAAGAACGCCTCGCCGCCCGTCGCCCCGTAGAGCAGGACGTTACCGGCGACGATGTTCTCCTCGGCCCGCAGCGGGGACTCCTTCGGCGGGAAGACGAAGATCTTGCCGCCGGACAGGCCCTTGCCGGCGTAGTCATTCGCGTCGCCCTCGAGGGTCAGCGTCATGCCGCGGGGCGCGAAGGCGCCGAAGCTCTGCCCCGCGGAGCCGGTGAACCGCAGCTGGATCGTGTCGTCGGGCAGCCCCGCCGCGCCGAAGCGCTTCGTCACCTCGTAGCCGAGCATGGTGCCCACGGTTCGGTTGACGTTGCGGATCGGCATCTCCAGCCAGACCGGCCGGCCGTCGTCGAGCGCCCCCTCGCACAGCTGGATCAGCGAGTTGTCCAGCGCCTTGTCCAACCCGTGGTCCTGGCTGGACGTGCAGTTCAGCGAGCCGCCGAAGGGCCGCTCCGGGGTGTGCAGCAACGGGGTGATGTCGAGGCCGGAAGCCTTCCAGTGGTCGACGGCGGCGCGGGCGTCGAGCAGGTCGACCCGGCCGACCGCCTCCTGCAGGCTGCGGAAGCCCAGCGCGGCGAGGTAGGTGCGCACCTCCTCGGCGATGAAGGTGAAGAAGGCCTCGACGAACTCGGGCCTGCCGGTGAACCGCCTGCGCAGTTCCGGGTTCTGGGTCGCCACACCGACCGGACAGGTGTCGAGATGGCAGACGCGCATCATCACGCAGCCGGCAACCACCAGCGGGGCGGTGGCGAAACCGAACTCCTCGGCCCCCAGCAGCGCCCCGACGATGACGTCGCGGCCGGTCTTCAGCTGCCCGTCGACCTGCACGACGATGCGGTCGCGCAGGCCGTTGAGCAGCAGCGTCTGCTGGGTCTCGGCCAGCCCCAGCTCCCACGGGGCACCCGCGTGCTTCAGCGAGGTCAGCGGCGAGGCGCCCGTCCCGCCGTCGTGCCCGGAGATCAGCACCACGTCGGCGTGCGCCTTGGAGACCCCGGCGGCGACCGTACCGACGCCGACCTCGGCGACCAGCTTGACGTGCACCCGGGCCTTGGGGTTGGCGTTCTTCAGGTCGTGGATGAGTTGGGCGAGGTCCTCGATCGAGTAGATGTCATGGTGCGGCGGCGGGGAGATGAGCCCGACACCGGGCGTCGAGTGCCGCGTCTTCGCGATCCACGGGTAAACCTTGTGGCCAGGAAGCTGCCCCCCCTCGCCGGGCTTCGCCCCCTGGGCCATCTTGATCTGGATGTCGTCGGCGTTGGCGAGGTACGCGCTGGTCACCCCGAACCGGCCGCTGGCGACCTGCTTGACCGCGGAGCGGCGCAGGTCCCCGTTCGCGTCCGGCGTGAACCGCTCCGCGTCCTCGCCGCCCTCGCCGGTGTTCGACTTCCCGCCGAGCCGGTTCATGGCGATAGCCAGCGTCTCGTGCGCCTCGGCGCTGATCGAGCCGTAGGACATGGCGCCGGTCGCGAACCGCTTGACGATCTCCGAGGCCGGCTCGACCTCCTCGATCGGCACCGAGCTGCGCACCCCGGTACGCAGCTCGAACAGACCCCGCAGCGTCGCGTTCTCCCGGGACAGGCCGTCGACCCGGGCGGTGTACTTCTGGAAGGTCTCGTACTGCCGGGTGCGGGTGGCGTGCTGGAGCAGGAAGACGGTCTCCGGGTTGAACAGGTGCAGCTCACCCTCGCGGCGCCACTGGTACTCGCCGCCGACCTCCAGCGTGCGGTGCGCGTGCTCGGAAGCGATCGGCGGATAGGCCCGCCGGTGCCGCGCGGCCACCTCCGCCGCGATGACGTCGAGCCCGACGCCGTCGAGGCGCGACGGGGTACCCGCGAAATAGGCGTCGATCAGTTCCTGGGACAGCCCGATCGCCTCGAAGACCTGGGCGCCGGTGTAGCTCGCCACCGTCGAGATGCCCATCTTGGACATCACCTTCAGCACGCCCTTGCCGAGCGCCTTGATCATGTTCTTCTCGGCCTGCTCCCGGGACACCCCGACGATCTCGCCCTCGGCGATGAGGCTGTCGATCGACTCGAATGCCAGGTACGGGTTGACTGCCGCGGCGCCGTAGCCGGTGAGCAGTGCGATGTGGTGCACCTCGCGGGCGTCGCCGCACTCGACGATGAGGCCGACCTTCGTCCTGGTCCGCTCCCGGATCAGGTGGTGGTGCACGGCGGCGGTCAGCAGCAGCGACGGGATCGGGGCCTTGCGCGTGTCGGAGTCCCGGTCGGAGAGCACGACGATGCGGGCACCGTCGGCGATGGCCTCGCTGACCCCGGCGCAGATCTCCGCCAGCCGGGCGGCGAGCGCCGCGCCGCCCCCGTCGACGTCATACAGACCACGGACCGTCACCGAGGCAAAGCCGGGCATGTCACCGTCGTCATTGATACCGATGATCTTCGAAAGTTGGCTGCTGCTGATCACCGGATAGGGCAGGTGCACCATCCGGCAGGACGCCGGGGACGGCGCGAGCAGGTTGCCCTCCGGGCCGAGCACCCGGCCCAGGCTCGTCACCAGCTCCTCGCGGATCGCGTCCAGCGGCGGGTTGGTGACCTGCGCGAACAACTGGGTGAAGTAGTCGAACAGCAGCCGGGGACGGCTGGAGAGCACCGCCACCGGCGTGTCGGTGCCCATCGAGCCGATCGGCTCCGCGCCCGTGCGCGCCATCGGCGCGACGAGCACGCGCAGCTCCTCCAGCGTGTAGCCGAACACCTGCTGGCGACGCAGCACCGAGGAGTGCCCGTAGAGGAGCTGCTCCCGCTCGGGCAGGTCGTCCAGCTCGATCAGACCGGCGTGCAGCCACTCCGCGTACGGCGCCGCGTTCGCGAGCTCGGACTTGATCTCCTCGTCGCTGACGATGCGCCCCTCGGCGGTGTCCACCAGGAACATCCGCCCCGGCTGGAGCCGGCCCTTCTGCACCACCTTGTGCGGCGGGATGTCGAGCACGCCCACCTCGGAGGCCATCACGACCAGGCCGTCGTCGGTGACCCAGTACCGCGATGGCCGCAGCCCGTTACGGTCGAGCACCGCCCCGATGACCGTCCCGTCGGTGAACGCGATGGAGGCCGGGCCGTCCCACGGCTCCATCAGCGTGGAGTGGAACTGGTAGAAGGCGCGCAGCGCCGAGTCCATCTCGGTGTGGTTCTCCCACGCCTCGGGGATCATCATCAGCACCGCGTGCGGCAGGCTGCGACCAGCCAGGTACAGCAGTTCCAGGACCTCGTCGAAGCTCGCCGAGTCGCTCGCCCCGTCCGCGCAGATGGGAAACAGCCGGGAGAGGTCACCGGGGATCAGGTCGCTGGCGAGCAGCGCCTCGCGGGCCCGCATCCAGTTCCGGTTCCCGCGGACGGTGTTGATCTCCCCGTTGTGGGCGACGAACCGGTACGGGTGCGCCAGCGGCCAGCTCGGGAAGGTGTTCGTGGAGAACCGGCTGTGCACCAGCGCGATGGCACTGGCGAACCGGGGGTCGTCGAGGTCGGGGAAGTAGGCCGAGAGCTGGTGGGTGGTGAGCATCCCCTTGTAGACCAGGGTCCGTGACGACAGCGACGCCAGGTAGACGCCGGTCTCCCGGCGGATCCGCTTGCGGGCGCAGAACGCCCGGCGTTCGAGGTCGGCCTGGTCGAACCCGTCTCCCGCGCCGCCCTCAACCGGACCGGCGGCGGGCAGACTGCCGGGCAATGCGAGGAACAGCTGCCGCATCCGCGGCTCAACCTCGTGGGCCGCGTGCCCGACGATGTGGCTGACGACCGGCACCTCACGCCAGCCGAGGACCCGCAGCCCCTCCTGGCGGACGATGCGGCTGATGGTGCGCACGGCGTCGTCCCGCTCCCCCGAGACCTGCGGCAGGAAGGCGATCCCGACGGCGTAACGCCCCGGGGCGGGCAGCGCGAAGTCGACGACGTCACGCAGGAACAGATCGGGGACCTGCACCAGGATGCCGGCTCCGTCGCCGGTGTCCGGGTCGCTGCCCGAGGCACCCCGGTGGTCGAGGTTACGCAGCACGGTCAGGCCCTGCTCGACCAGCTCGTGACTGCGCCTGCCGTGTACATCGACGACGAAGCCGACGCCACAGGCGTCGTGTTCGAAGGTGGGGTCGTAAAGACCTTGCGCACTCGGCATCCGGCGAAGTCCTGTCCATCTTCAGGGGCTGAAGGGGGTGCGGACGACGCTGTCCGAGTGGTGTGACGGCACGGCGGCGCTGGCCCGGCGCCCCGTGTCTCTACCGAGTGTGCCACGCGACCCGCTCATGCGCCGTGATCAAATATGTCCAGGAAATCACCGCCAGATGACGTCATACCTCCCCACCCGGCCTCGGTCACTACGAGTAGGGGGAGGCCGACGGTCCGGCCGACGCCCGGGGCCCCGCCGGAGACGGCGTCTCATCAGGGCATCTGCGGCTCCTCCGGCGGAACGGCCGACGTGTGCCCACCGCTCGCCGGCAATCTCGTTGCCAGGCCGCGGCTCTGCTGCTGCGAACCAGCCGGTACGGCAGTGGTGGCGGCAGTGGTGGCAGTGGTGGCGGCAGTGGTGGCAGTGGTGGCGGTCGGCCCGGAGTCGTCGGGCACCGCGGCGGCGGGTACCGACCCGGCGGAACCAGGATCGGCCGGATCGGGACCGGCCGGATCGGGACCGGCCGAGTCGGGACCGGCCGAGTCGGGACCGGCCGAGTCGAGAGCGGCCAGATCAGGATCGACCGGATCGGGACCGGCCGCTCGCTGGTCGGCGGCACCGGCACCGGCGGTCGTCACCGTGGACCGCGTCGCGGGCCGGGAACGGGCGATCCCGAGGGCCTCCTGCTCCTCCCTGGACAGATTCGGGTCCACGGGACGGCGGGTGACCGCCAGCGCCAGCAACGCCCCCAGACAGACGACGATCGAGGTCCAGACGTTGACCCGCAGCCCGAGGATCTGGTTCGCCGTGTCGATGCGCAGCATCTCGATCCACAACCGGCCGAACGTGTAGAGCGCGACGTAGAGGTAGAACAGCTTGCCGCGGCCGAGCCGGTGCCGCCGATCGACGACCAACAGGATCCCGGCCACCACCAGGTTCCACAGGAACTCGTAGAGGAAGGTCGGCTGGTAGGTGGACACGCCGGGGATGATCTGGTGCTTCTCGTCGATGCGCACCGCCCAGGGCAGGGTGCTCGCCTTGCCGTACAGCTCCTGGTTGAACCAGTTGCCCCAGCGTCCGATCGCCTGGGCGAGGATGATGCCCGGCGCCGCGGCGTCGCCGAACAGGGCGAGGCTGATGCCGTAGCGCCGGGTCGCCAGCCACGCGCCGAACGCCCCGCCCGCGATGGCGCCCCAGATACCCAGCCCGCCGTTCCAGATCTTGATGACGTCCAGCACGTTGCCGTCCCGGCCGAAGTAGGCGTCCGGGGTGCTGACCACGTGGTAGACACGGGCGCCGACGATGCCGAACGGGACGGCCCAGTAGGCGACCTCGCTGGCCACCATGGGATCCATGCCGCGGGCGCGCAGCCTTCTTCCCGTCACGAATACGGCGACGAAGATGCCAATGATGATCATCAGGGCGTAGGCGCGCAGCGGCACCGGCCCGAGATACATCACGCCACGCGATGGGCTGGGAATAGCGGCAAGAACCACGGTCGCCAGGCTATCCCGTGGACCCGTCCATCACGCGCGGGGTAGTCCGGCCACGTGTCCCACTCGGTGCGCAGCGGGGTGGTATAGGCGGCGATAGATGTGGGCGACAGCTGTGACGGCTGGGCCGGGACGGCCGGGAGTTCACGCCGGGACGGGAGCGCGCACCCCTCCGGCGAGTGCCGCGGCGAGCCGACGGATTCCGGCGAGGCCCGCCGAGGCGCCGGCTCCGGAACGTTCCGCCTCGAGCAGGACCTTCACCAGCGCGGAGCCGACGATCACACCGTCGGCGAAGCCCGCGACCTCGGCGGCCTGCGCCGCGGTGCTCACCCCGAGCCCCACCGCCACCGGGAGCTCGGTGGCGGCCCGCACCCGGGCGACCAGATCGGCCGCCTGCTCGCCGACCGCCGCCCGGGTCCCGGTGACACCCATCAGCGAGGCGGCGTAGACAAAGCCGCGCGCGACGCCGGCGACCAGCCGGAGGCGGGTGTCCGAGGAGCTGGGAGCGACGAGGAACACCGGGGCCAGGCCGTGCGCGGCGCACGCGTCGAGCCAGGGCCCGGCCTCTTCGGGCGGCAGGTCCGGAGTGATCGCCCCGGCGCCCCCGGCAGCGGCGAGATCGGCCGCGAACGCGGCCGCGCCGTAGCGGTCGATCGGGTTCCAGTAGGACATGACCAGAGCCGGGGCCCCCGTCGCGGCGACGGCCTCGACGGTGCGGATCACGTCCTGCGTCGTGACCCCACCGCGCAGGGCCGCATCCGCCGCATCCTGGATCACCGGACCGTCGATGGTGGGGTCGGAGTAAGGCAGGCCGACCTCGACGACGTCGACTCCCGCCGCCACCATGGCCCGCATGGCCTCGATCGCCCCGTCCACCGTCGGGAATCCCGCGGGCAGATAGCCGACCAGCACCGACCGCCCCTCCTCGCGGGCCGCCGCGAACACTGCGTCCAACCGACTCTGCACCGTGCGTCCGTTCCGTCGGGCCCGAGGGCCGATGTGTCCTGTCTTTGGTTGCGCCGGTCCCGAGGCAGGGTCCCTCAGGCCCTCAGGATCCTCCCTCAGGGTCCCTCAGGCCGGCCCCCGCCGGACCGCCGGCGGGGCCCCCCGCCGGCATCGGCCTCGTCTAGGAGGTCGAACCAGCGGGCGGCGGTGTCGACGTCCTTGTCCCCCCGACCGGAGCAGTTGACGACGACGACCGCGCCCGGACCGAGCTCCCGGGCGACGTCGAGGGCACCCGCGAAGGCGTGCGCGCTCTCGATCGCGACCAGGATGCCCTCGGTACGGGCCACCAGCGCGAGCGCCTCCATCGCGGCGGTGTCGTCCACGACCCGATAGCTCGCCCGACCAGTCTCGTGCAGCAGGGCATGTTCGGGGCCGATGCCGGGGTAGTCCAGACCCGCCGAGATCGAGTGGGAGACCTGGGTCTGCCCGAACTCGTCCTGCAGCAGGAACGTCCGCATGCCGTGCAGCACGCCCGCGGAACCGCCGGCGATCGCCGCGGCGTGCCGACCGGTGGTGACCCCGTCCCCCCCGGCCTCGCAGCCGATCAGCGCGACCTCGACGTCGGGGATGAACGGGTGGAAGATGCCCATCGCGTTCGAGCCGCCACCGACGCAGGCGACGACGGCGTCGGGCAGCCGGCCGACACGGTCGAGCACCTGGGCGCGGGCCTCGACCCCGATGATCCGCTGGAAATCGCGGACCAGCATCGGGAACGGGTGCGGGCCCATCACCGACCCGATGCAGTAGTGGGTCGTGCCAACGGTGGTCACCCAGTCGCGCATGGCCTCGTTGATGGCGTCCTTCAACGTTCGGCTGCCGGACGTGACCGCGACGACCTCGGCGCCGAGCAGGCGCATCCGGGCGACGTTGAGGGCCTGCCGGCGGGTGTCCTCCTCGCCCATGTAGACGACGCAGTCCAGGCCGAGCAGGGCGCAGGCGGTGGCCGTGGCAACACCGTGCTGACCGGCTCCGGTCTCGGCGATGACCCGGGTCTTGCCCATCCGCCGGGTCAGCAGGCACTGCCCGAGGACATTATTGATCTTGTGGGAACCGGTGTGCGCGAGGTCCTCACGCTTGAGCAGGATGCGGGCACCGCCAACGTGCGCGGTGAGCCGGTGGGCGTCGGTGAGCGGAGTGGGCCGGCCCGCGTAGCTCGCCAGCAGCTCGTCCAGTTCCGCGGTGAAGCCGGGATCCACCCTGGCCGCCGCGTAGGCCGCGGTGAGCTCGTCCAGCGCTGCCATGAGGGCCTCGGGGACGAAGCGACCGCCGAAACGCCCGAAGTGCCCCGAGGAGTCGGGGAACGCCTGCCAGCTCGACGCGTCCAGACGGGCCGGACCGGAGCTCGACGGCGTCCCGGTTCCGGCGGCCGCGGGGCGAACTGACTCGGCAGCGGTTCGGATGGTCACGGTGCGACTGTATAGGGCCGAGCCCCGGATACCGGGGCACGGGCGCCGGGGCACGGGCGCCGACGGCCTCAGCGCCCGATCCGGGCCGCCGGGTGCGCGCCGGCCGCCACCAGATCGGCGACCGTCTGACGGGGATCGCCGGTGACGGCCGCCTCGCCGACCAGTACCACGTCCGCCCCCGCGGCGGCGTAGGCGAGCAGATCGTGCGGCCCCCGGATGCCGGACTCGGCGACCGCGAGCACTCCCTGGGGCACCATCGGCACGAGCCGGGCGAAGGTGCTCCGATCGATCTTCAGCGTGTGCAGGTCGCGGGCGTTCACTCCGACCAGTCGGGCCCCGGCGTCCAGCGCCCGCACCATCTCCGCCTCGTCGTGCACCTCGACCAGCGCCGTCATGCCCAGGGACTCGATCCGCTCGTGCAGGCCGACGAGCCGCGGCTGGTCCAGCGCCGCGACGATGAGCAGGACGATGTCCGCCCCGTGCGCCCGGGCCTCGAAGACCTGGTAGGGCGACACGATGAAGTCCTTGCGCAGCAGCGGGACGTCCACCGCGCGACGCACGGCATCGAGGTCGGCCAGGGAGCCGCCGAAGCGCCGTTGCTCGGTCAGGACACTCACCGCGGCGGCGCCCGCCGCCTCGTACTCGGTGGCGAGGGCAGCGGGGTCGGTGATGGCCGCCAGCTCCCCCTTCGAGGGGGAACGGCGCTTCACCTCGGCAATCACCGAGACCCGGGAGTCCCGGAAGACGGCGAGCGCGTCCTTCGGGTCGGGAACGCGTTCCACCCGCCGCTTGAGATCTGCCAGAGAGGTCTGTTGCTCGCGGGCGGCAAGATCGATCCCGACCCCGTCGAGGATCTCGGCGAGAACGCTCATCGCCCCGCGCTCGCGACTGTCGCGGTCATGCCGCCGATGGTAGGCCAGGCAGGCACGGTGGGCCCGGAACCCCCACCTGCGGCTACGATCCATAACTCTACGTAGTTGACTTTCCCGTGAGGAATCGGGTAGCGGCCCGAACACACCCATCTTCACGGACACTGCACCGTCAGCCACTTCGGATCCGCCTACACCGATCAGCTGCGATCCGCAATCGATCTTGCGTCGTGAGCCCGTTGACAGAGTGACGCGACGAGTCCGGTGAACCACCGTGTGCAGAGGCACAACCGGGCTACCACCTCGCTCGCCGGGCAACGGCATCACGAGATCCGGGCGGCCGCACGACAGGTTCTCGGGATCGGCGGCAGGTTCTCGGGATCGGCGGCCGCGGCGCGCACGCTCGGGACCGCCGCGCCTTCGCCGACCGGAAACACGCATGGCACGCCGCACATGTCCTCGAACGGACCGGACCCTCGAACGGACCGGACCCTCGGGCGGACCCGGGCAGCGCCCCAGGGACGGCGTGGCGGGCTGGCGTCGATCGCCGGCACCCCCTATAGTCGAACATGAGTTCGATACCAAGGAGAGTTCCGATGGACATCCGCCGCATCTCGCCCCCCCTCAGCGCCGCCCGGGTGCCCGCGGCGCGCGACGCCTCAGGCGCGCACCCACGGCCCCGCCTCGAGCCCGAGCTCGCCGAGCAGCTCGACGAGCTGTCCCGCTGCCTGATCCGGATGGACGCCGTCATGATGATGCTCGAAGCCGACCTGGACCGCCGGGCACTGGCTCTCGCGGAGCTGGTCGACCCGTTTCCCGACCTCCCACCCGCGGACTTGGCGCCCGCCGACCCGCTGGCCGGTGGCGCTCCCGGTTCCGGCTGGCCGGCCCGCCGGGCCGGGCGTCGCGGAGACGCCAGGTGATCAGGTCGGGTCGTGGCCCCGCTCGATCGCGTCCCAGGCGTCGGCCGGAGTGGCATCGCGGGCCTGGTAGCGGCCGGACATCGCGGGCCATGACCGGCCGCGCAGGACGACGAGGGCGCCGACGAGGATGAGCAGCAGCCCGCCCGCGAACGACAGCCAGGGAGCGATCGTCTGGCTGACGTCATCGATCCGCGCCTGGCCACCGGGCACGAGCTGGCGGACCTGATCGGTCTCGCGCAGCGTCGGGAGTGGATCCCAGCCGATGCGTCCGGCCACGTAGGCGATGCCGACCCCGGCGGCCACGATGAGCACACCGATGACCGGCCGCCCGATGCGCCGGGTGGCCACGATCGCCACGGCCGCGGCAAGCCCGACCAGGGCGAGAGCGGTCGCCGGCGAGGCAAGCGCCCCGCCGGTCCAGTGCACGGCGAGTGGCGCCGCGACGGCGCCGCCGTCCGCCCCACCGCGGGGCACGCTCACCCGGGCGGACACCCAGGTCGCACCGCCCGACACGAGCACGACGCCGGCACCGAGCAGACATCCCAGCACCGCGAGAGTGCGTTCCCGGTGGCCGCGTCGCATCGCCTCGGCCGCGTGCACATCGCCCCCGGGAGGGTGGCCCGGCGAAGGCGGCTCCGCGGTGCCGGCCCGGTCGCGCGGGGAGGATGGGCGCCCCGCGGAGGGGGACCCCGCGGCCGTCATGACGGCGGTCGCAACGACTCGGCGACCTCGACGGCGCGCAGGACGGCGGCGGCCTTCGCGCGGCTTTCCAGATCCTCGGTGTCGGGATCGGAATCCGCGACGATGCCGGCTCCGGCCTGGACATAGGCCATGCCGTCGCGCATCACCGTGGTACGGATCGCGATCGCGGTGTCCAGATCACCGCCGAAGTCCAGGTAGCCGACCACGCCCCCGTACAGGCCCCGCCGAGTCGGCTCCAGCTCGTCGATGACCTCCATCGCCCGCACCTTGGGCGCCCCCGAGAGCGTCCCCGCCGGGAACGTCGCTGCCAGCACGTCCACGGCGCTGCGGTCCGGGGCCACCTCACCGATCACCGTGGAGACGATGTGCATGATGTGCGAGAACCGTTCGATGGCCGCGAACTCGACGACCCGGACCGAACCGGGGTTGCAGACCCGCCCGAGGTCGTTGCGGACCAGGTCGACCAGCATCACGTGCTCGGAGCGTTCCTTCGGGTCCGCGAGAAGCTCCGCCGCAAGCTCGGCGTCCTGTTCGGGGGTGGCGCCCCGGGGCCGGCTGCCCGCGATGGGATGCAGCAACGCCCGGCGGCCGGTGACCTTGACGTGCGCCTCCGGGGAGGATCCGACGACGTCGTGGTCGGCGAAGCGCAGCAGGTACATATAGGGACTCGGATTCGAGGTCCGCAGCACCCGGTAGACGTCGAGCGCATCCGCGGTCGTCCGCCGTTCGAAGCGCTGCGAGACGACGATCTGGAAGCACTCGCCGGCGCGGATCTCCTCGATGGCCCGCTCGACCGCGGTCTGGAAGGCACCGGGAGGCGTGGCGGAGACGAAGTCGCCGACCCCCGCGGCGGTGCCCGCCGTGGTCGCCACGGTCGGCTCGTTCCACTTCGCGAGATCGCTGGTCATGGCCTCCAGCCGGGCCACCGCGTCGTCGTAGGCGGCGTCCAGGTCGATCCCGGCCGGGTGTGCGGCGGCGTCCGCGTCCCCACCGGTGGCGCCTGCGTCACCGGCACCACTCCCGCAGCCGGTGAAGACGTTGGCCACCAGCAGGCAGGAACCGTCCCGATGGTCCAGCACGGCGAGATCGGTGGTGAGCAGCATACGCAGCTCGGGAAGGCTGAGGTCGTCGACGGCGTGCGCGGGGAGCCGCTCGATGCGGCGCACGATGTCGTAGCCGAGATAGCCGACCAGGCCACCCATGAGCGGAGGGGCCTGTGGGCTGTTCGAGGCCTGCAGAGTGCTCTCCACCGCGCGCAGGATGTCGAGCGGGTCACCGTCGACCGGCACCCCGGGAGGCGGCGCACCGTCCACCCACACCGCCTGCCCGTCGCGCTCGGTCAGCGTCGCCGCGGCCCGCACACCGATGAACGAATACCGCGACCACACCCCGCCGTGCTCCGCCGATTCCAGCAGGAACGTCCCGGAGCCGCCGGCGAGCTTGCGGTAGACACCGACGGGTGTCTCCCCGTCGGCAAGCAGCCGGCGGGTGACGGCGACGACCGGATGCGCCGCCGCCGCGGCCCGGAACTCCTCCCGGCTGGGGATAATCTGCCCGGTCGTCATCGGTCCGCGCCAGCCTTGTCCGCGCCGGCCTTGCTCGCGCCGACGGGGTCACCGGCGGCACCGGAAACGCTGGCGGCACCGGAGAGGTCGCGGGGCCGGGCAGTATCCGTGGCCTCGGCGGTCGCCGTGGGCAGAAGATCGTCGTCGAAGCAGGTCCGCGTGCCCGTGTGGCAGGCCGGGCCCACCTGGTCCACCCGGACGAGGACGGTGTCCCCGTCGCAGTCGAGCGCGACCGACCGCACCCATTGCCGGTGCCCGCTGGTCTCCCCCTTGACCCAGTACTCCGCGCGGCTGCGGCTCCAGTACGTGGCCCGGCCCGTGGTGAGAGTCCGGTGCAGCGCCTCGTCGTCCATCCACCCGAGCATCAGCACCTCGCCGGTGTCGTACTGCTGGGCGACGGCGGGGAACAGGCCCGCGTCGTTGCGGCGCAGCCTACGGGCGATGGCGGGATCCAGAGCGGAAGGGCGAACGGTCACCCCACTATTCTGCTCGCGCTGCTCGCGCCCGGCGCCGCAGCGGTGCCGGCATCGGCCGACGGGCCGCCCGCCGGTCCCGTCCCGACCCCCGCCGCCCAGGACCGGTGCAGGCGCTGGTACACGCCGCGCATCGCGATCAGATCCCGGTGCGGACCGCGCTGGACGATCCGCCCGGCGCCCACGACGACGACGGTCGAGGCGCCGGCGCGTTGCCGCAGCCCGGCGAGGATCGCCGCCTCCGCTCGGGGATCGGCGCTCGTGGTGGCGACGGCGAGGACGAACAGCCGCACGCTTGGACACAGTTACCCTCTATCGGCGCACAGGTACGCCCGCGCCCCGCAGCGCCGTCTTCACCTCGCCGATGCGCAGCTGCCCGAAGTGGAACACGCTCGCCGCGAGCACCGCGTCCGCGCCCGCGCCGATCGCTGGCACGAAGTGGGCCAGGTCGCCGGCCCCGCCGCTGGCGATCACCGGGACGTCGACCTCGGCACGCACCGCAGAGATCATCTCCAGGTCGTAGCCGTCCCGTGTGCCGTCGGCGTCCATCGAGTTGAGCAGGATCTCCCCGGCGCCGAGCTCAACCACCCGCACCGTCCAAGCCACCGCGTCGATGCCGGTGCCCTTGCGGCCGCCGTGCGTCGTGACCTCGAAGCGCGGGCCGCCGGGACCGGGTGAGCGCCGGGCGTCCACCGAGATGACGATGCACTGGTTACCGAACCGATGGGCGCACTCGCGCACCAACTCGGGCCGGGCCACCGCCGCCGTGTTGATGCCGACCTTGTCGGCCCCCGCCCGCAGCAGGCGGTTCACGTCGTCGACCGAGCGAACCCCGCCACCCACGGTCAGCGGGATGAACACCTGTTCGGCGGTCCGCCGCACGATGTCGTAGGTGGTCTCCCGATCGCCGCTGGACGCGGTGATGTCGAGGAACGTCAGCTCGTCGGCACCCTCGGCGTCGTAGAGGCGCGCCATCTCGACCGGGTCGCCGGCATCGCGCAGGTCCGTGAAGTTCACGCCCTTCACGACCCGGCCGGCGTCGACATCGAGGCAGGGAATCACCCGGACCGCGACACTCATCGACCCACCGCACCCGCGCACCCGTTCCCTTGCCTATCCAGAGGGATTTTTCGGGCACAGAACCCTCTGGAAAGGCAAGGAAGCCGGCGGGAAGAGCAGCGCCGGCGGGGAGCCGTCACGGGGTCACGGCCTTCCCCGCGTTCCCGGCGTTCCCGGCGACGGCCAGGGCCTCGGGCAGCGTGAAGGCGCCGGCGTAGAGCGCCTTGCCGATGATCGCGCCCTCCACTCCGGGCACCGCGGCAATCGCGGTGAGGTCGTCGAGCGTGGCCACGCCGCCACTGGCGACCACCGGCCGGCTGGTGGCCGCGGTCACGGAGCACAGGAGCTCGACGTTCGGCCCGGTGAGCGTGCCGTCCCGGCGCACGTCCGTCACCACGTACCGGGCGCAGCCATCGGCGTCGAGGCGGGCGAGCACATCGAACAGCTCGCCGCCGTCCCGCGTCCAGCCCCGGGCCGACAGCGTGGTCCCCCGGACGTCGAGACCGACCGCGATACGGTCGCCGACCCGGTCGATGGCCCGGCGGACCCAGGCGGGATCCTCGAGCGCGGCCGTACCGATGTTGACCCGGGCCGCGCCGGTGGCCAGCGCCGCGTCGAGCGAGGCGTCGTCGCGGATGCCGCCGGAGAGCTCGACGGCCACGCCCACCGCGCGTACCACCTCGGCGATGAGCTCCCGATTCGACCCCCGGCCGAAGGCAGCGTCGAGATCGACCAGGTGGATCCACTCGGCGCCGTCGCGCTGCCAGGTCAGCGCCGCCTCCCGCGGGTCGCCGTACGAGGTCTCGGAACCGGCCTCACCCTGGACAAGTCGAACGGCCCTGCCGTCGGCCACGTCCACGGCGGGCAGCAGAGTAAGCGTCACATCGGCCACCCTACGGTCCAGCGGGGCGCTGGAGCCGCTCTATTACGGGACATCCGCCCTCGCGTTCACGCTCACCCAGGACAGGGCTCACCCAGGACAGGGCTCACCCAGGACAGGGCTCACTCAGGACAGGCTGCCGAGCCAGTTCGCCAGCAGGTGCGCCCCGGCATCCCCGGACTTCTCCGGGTGGAACTGGGTCGCGGCGAGCGCACCCCGCTCGACGGCGGCGGCGAACGGCTCGCCGTGCTCCCCCACGGTGTCCCCGGCGGCCGGATCGGCCTTCGCCGCATACGAGTGGACAAAGTAGAACCGTGTGTCCGCGGGCAGCCCGGAGAACAGGATCGATCCGGCGGGCGGCGCCACAGTGTTCCAGCCCATGTGCGGCAGGATATCGGCGGCGAGCCGGCGGACCTCGCCAGGGATCACACCGATCCCGGCCGTCCGCACCCCGTGCTCGTCACCGAGCTCGTACAGCACCTGCATCCCGACGCAGATCCCGAGCACGGGCCGTCCCGCCGCTACCCGCTCCCGCACCACGGGCGCGGCGCCCACGGCGCCGATGCCTGCCATACAGGCCGCATAGGCCCCCACGCCCGGTACAACCAGGCCCGCGGCGCCGCGGGCCACGTCAAGATCCGCGGTCACCGTCACGTCGGCGCCGACTCGGGCGAGCGCGCGCTCGGCCGACCGCAGGTTTCCCGAGCCGTAGTCCAGGACGACCACCCGGGGACGCCGGCCGGGTCCGTCTCCGATCACAGCACATGGGTCTGGTCCGGGCGGCCGCGGCGCCGGGCGGCCGGGTCCGTCTCCGGTCACAGCACACCTTTCGTGGAGGGTATCCCGGCGACGCGGGCGTCGAGCGCCACCGCGTCGCGCAGGGCCCGCGCGACCGCCTTGAACTGGGCCTCGACCACGTGATGGGCGTTGCGGCCGGACAGCACCCGCACGTGCAGCGCGATCCGGGCGGACGCGGTGATCGACTCGAAGATGTGCCGGGTCAGCGTCGTGTCGTAAGTTCCGATCATCCCGACGAGATCCGGTTCGGCGTGCACGCAGTACGGCCGGCCGGACAGGTCGACGGCGGCTTGGGCGAGCGCCTCGTCCAGCGGGACGGTGGCATCCCCGAACCGGCGGATACCCGCCTTGTCGCCGAGTGCCTCGCGCAGGGCGGACCCGAAGGCGATCGAGGTGTCCTCGACGGTGTGGTGGGCGTCGATGTGCAGATCCCCCCGGGTACGCACGGTGAGGTCGAACCCGCCGTGCTTGCCGAGCTGGGACAGCATGTGGTCGAAGAACGGGACGCCGGTGTCCGACGAGGAGATTCCCGTCCCATCGAGGTCGAGCTCGACCAGGACGTCCGACTCCAACGTCTTGCGTTCGATTCGCGCGGTGCGTGCCATCGGGGGCTTCCTCGGTCTCTGTAGGTCTCA
>NZ_CDXDOR010000043.1:24328-36802 GCF_978021225.1 Frankia sp. CeTa3Moorea
GGGCCGTGCCAGGGCGCTCGGGCCGTGCCAGGGCGCTCGGGCCGTGCCAGGGGCTCAGGCGGTGGCGAGGCTGATGACACCGTCCGCGCCGATGACGCTGCCGGTGAGGGTTCTGCCCAGCGCCCCGAGAAACGCGTCCACCTCGTTCGGCAGCCCGGCGGTGACCCGCAGCCAGCCGGTCAGACCGACGTCGCGGACTAGCACCCCCGCGTCCAACAGGCTCTGCCACACCGCCCGCTGATCAGCGAACCGGCCGAAGAACACGAAGTTGGCATCGCTCGGAGCCAGCCGCAGACCGAGCGCCGGCAGCTCCCGGACGATGCGGTCGCGCTGGGCCTTGACCGCCTCCACCGTGCCGAGCAGCTCGTCGGCGTGCGCGAGCGCCGTGCGCGCGACGGCCTGGGTAAAGCTCGACAGATGGTAGGGCAGCCGCACCAGGTGCAGCGCGCCCACCACGGCGGGGTGCGCGGCGAGATAGCCCACCCGGGCACCGGCCAGCGCGAACGCCTTGCTCATCGTCCGGGTGACGACGAGCCGCGGATGACGGGGCAGCAGCGTCAGCGTGCTGGGCACGCCGGCCCGCCGGAACTCGGCGTAGGCCTCGTCGACGATGACCATGCCGCTGCCGGTGGCCTCCACCGCCTCACAGGCGGCGACGACGACCTCGGGCGGCAGGGCCGTGCCCGTCGGATTGTTCGGCGAGCAGAGGAAGACCAGGGCAGGTCGGTGCCGGGCGATCGCGTCGGTGACCGCGGCCGGGGAGAGCGTGAAGTCCTCCGCCCGCTCCCCGGCCACCCACTCGGTGGCGGTGGCCAGCGCGATGAGGCGGTGCATCGAGTAGGACGGCTCGAACCCGAGCGCCACCCGACCGGGCCCGCCGAACGCCTGGAGGAGCTGCTGGAGGATCTCGTTGGAGCCGTTGGCGGCCCAGACCTGGCTAGTGTGCACGCCGAAGCCGGCATCGGGTGTCAGGTAGTAGGCGAGGTCGGCACGCAGCGCCTCGGCGTCCCGGTCGGGATAGCGGTTCGCCTCGGTGGCGACGAGGGCCGCGGCCTTGCCGAGGGCGTCGACCAGCCCGGCCGACGGCGGGTGCGGGTTCTCGTTGGTGTTGAGCCGCACCGGCACGTCGAGCTGCGGAGCGCCGTAGGGCGAGAGCCCGCGCAGGCTGTCGCGCAGCGGCAGGCCGTCAGCGTCCCACGGGCGCCACGGCCGGTCCTCGGCACCGCTCCCGGCCGCCTTGAATGTCATCGGAGTCGAACCTCCACCGCGTCGACATGAGCTGTGAGATCCTCCGCTCCACCGAGCGCGGCGATACGCGGGGCGACGGCGGCGAGCCCCTCCCGCGTGCACTCGACCACCTGGACCTGGCGTTGGAAGGTGGTGACCGCCAGACCGCTGGAATGCCGGGCGGTGCCGCCGGTGGGCAGGACGTGGTTGGACCCGGCGAGGTAGTCGCCGAGCGGGACGGGAGCGTAGTCGCCGACGAAGACCGCTCCGGCGTGGCGCACCCGGGCGGCGACCGCGGCGGCGCCCGTGGTGTGGATCTCCAGGTGCTCGGCGGCCCAGCCGTCCGCCACCGCGAGACCCGCGTCAACGTCCGCGACGAGCGCGACCGCCCCCTGGCCGGCGAGCGACTCCGCCACCCGCTCCCGGTGGCGGGTGGCGGGCACCTGCTTGCCGAGCTCGACGTCGACCGCGTCGGCGAGCTCCACCGACGGGGTGATCAGCAGGCAGGCGGCCATCGGATCGTGCTCGGCCTGGGCGATGAGGTCGGCGGCGACGAAGGCCGGATCCGCGGTGGCGTCGGCGAGGATCGCGACCTCGGTCGGGCCCGCCTCGGCGTCCACCCCGACAACCCCGCGCAGCAGGCGCTTGGCCGCCGTGACGTAGACGTTGCCGGGCCCGGTGATCACATCGACCGGCGGGCAGCTCGCGGTCCCGTAGGCGGCCATCGCCACGGCCTGGGCTCCGCCGGCCGCGTAGACCTCCTCGACACCGAGCAGCGCGCAGGCGGCGAGGACCACCGGATGCGGCAGCCCGCCGTTGTCCTTCTGCGGCGGGGAGAAGACCGCGAGCGAGCCGACCCCGGCCTCCTGAGCGGGCACGACGTTCATCACGACGCTGCTGGGGTAAGCGACCCGCCCGCCCGGCACGTACAGGCCGACCCGCTCCACCGGCACCCAGCGCTGCGTCACCGTGGTACCGGGCGCGACCTCGATCGCCACCGGCTCCCGCAGCTGCGCACGGTGCACCAGCCGGGTCCGGCGGATCGCCTCGGTCAGCGCGTCGTGCACGGCCGGATCCAGGGCATCCGCGGCGGCGGCGAGAACCTGGGCGGGCACCCGCAGGCTCGGCGGGCGGATCCCGTCGAACCGCTCCGCGGCGGCGAGGACGGCCACGTCGCCACGGTCCCGCACGTCCGCACAAACCGGCCGGACCGCATCGACAGCGACGTCGACGTCGACCGCGGCCCGCGGCAGTAGCCGCCGGATCTCGGCTGCGGCAGGCAGCGCGCCACGCAGATCAAGCCTTCTGAGCACGGTATAGAGATTAGCTGGCCTCGGCGGGACCGGTAGAATCGCAGGTCCGCCGGAGGTGCAAGGCTGGTTGCGTGTCCCCTCTACATCCCCTGTCAGGGCCGGATCACCCGGGCCGGGCGCCGGGTGATCCGGCCGAATCCGGCGAGTCGTTGGCGATCCTGCTGGCGGGCTACCGGGTGCATGCCCGGGCGCCTCGCGCGGCGGTGGCGGCGCTGACCGAGCAGCCACGCACCCTGCGCCAGCTGGTCCAGAGTTCGGGCCTGCCCCGGCGGAGCGTGGAGGAGATCCTCGCCAGCCTCGGCGACGATCTGCGGACCGGCCCCGACGGGCGTCACGTGCTGCGCCCGGCGTCGATCGACCGCTACCGCGGCCTGATCCGTTATGACGAGCTGAGCGGGCAGACCCCGCTCGACCCCCTCGCCGCCGTGATCGCCCGCCACGGCCCGCTGGTCACGACCATGCATGATCTCATCGCTGCCGCGCCCCGACCACGGGCCGACCTCGATCACGTGCCCGCAACAGCGACGACCGTCGTGCGCCGGGCCGGCTGGCTGCAGACGCGTTACGACCTGCGCGGCGCGCATCTGCTGTGCATAGGTGATCATGATCTCACCTCGCTGGCTGCGGTCTCGCTGATTGACGGGCTCACCGTGACCGTCGTCGACATCGACGACGAGCTGCTCGCCTACCTGGACAGCTCGGCCCGGTCGTTGGGCGTCCGGCTGCGGTGCCTCTACGCCGACCTGCGCTTCGGCCTGCCGCCGGCGGTGGTGGGCACGGCCGATCTGGCGTTCACCGATCCGCCCTACACCCCGGAGGGCGTGGCGCTGTTCACCAGGCGCGGTGCGCAGGGTCTCGCGGACCGCGAGCATGGTCGCGTCCTGCTGGCCTACGGGTTCAGCGACCGGGTACCGACGCTGGGTTGGAAGGTGCAGCGGGCGCTGATCGATCAGGGCTTCGTGTTCGAGGCCATCTGGCCAGGCTTCCACGTCTACGAGGGCGCGGAGGCGGTGGGTGCCAGAGCCGACATGTACGTCTGCCAGCCGACCCCGACCACCTGGAAGCAGCTGGACCGCTCGGCCACGGCGGCCACGGCGGCCACGGCGGCCACAACCGCGACGGCCGCCATCTACACCCGGGGCCGGCAGTCCACGCAGAGCCGGCCGGCGCGCCTGACCGCCCCGGTCCTCGACGCGGTGGCCGCCTTCCTCGCCACCGGACCGGCGGGCCGCGCCGTGTTCGTTGGCGAGCGGCGGGAGGTCGACGCGGTCCACGTGCGTCTCGCGACCGTGTTCGACCGGGGGCTGCCCGCGTTCGCCTCGACCGGGCCCGGCGCCTCGACCGAGGACGGAACGGTCAGCGTGGCCACCGACCTGTCGGACGATCCGGGCCCCTGGCTGACCAGGCTCCTCCTGGCGGTCAACGCGGACCGGCTCGCCGTCGTCGTCTCCTCCGATCACCCCGATCTGGGCGTCCGCCGCCGGCGGGCCCAGGGTGACCCGCTGCGGCAGCTGCGGGCGAAGTGGACCGCCACCCCCGCCCGGGACCTCGGGGACCTGCGGCTCGTGACGTTCACGGCCGTCGACCCGGCGGCGCTCGGCCCCGCCGACCGGCTCGCCCGGTGGCTGCTGGACCGCCCGCACGGCAAGATCAGCAACGTCTGGCGAGACGGGCTCATCCGGATCGTCCGGGAGGATTCGGGACGCACGCTCTCCCAGCGCGACGCCCGGGCCGCCGTGACCCGGGTCGCGCGCGATCCCGACCTGCTAGCCGCCCGGCTGATCGATCTTCCCCGGCACGCCCTCGAGGGAATCCTCGCCGCGCTGTCGTCCGGCGACACGCTGCCGGCCGAGCCGGTGAGACCGGGCTGGATCCGGCAAAATGGGCAGACGTTGCGAAACGAGTAGATACTGACGGAATCGGAGCTGGCGACGGCGGAATCGCGGTGGCACCCGCGGGGCCGGCGGCCGGACGCGCCCAGTGCCGCCTACTGTCATGCTATGGCGACGCCTGCAGGCAACGGCTCTCGAGCACACGCAGCGGACCTGCAGCGGTATCCCGACCCCGTCGGCGCCCGGGTACTGGTAGTCGAGGACGACGACGGCCTCGGTACCCAGCTCGTGCGCGGTCTGGACCGTGCCGGCTACACCGCCGACCGGGTGCGGACCGGGGAGGCCGCGCTCGCCCGGGTCGACGGCGTGTCCCCGCCCGACCTCGTGCTCCTGGACCTGGGACTGCCCGACATCGACGGCGCGGAGGTGTGCCGGCGCATCCGCGAGCGCGGGGACACCCCCGTGATCGTGGTGACGGCTCGGGGAGACGAGGCGGACCGGGTCGAGGCCCTGGACCTCGGTTCCGACGACTACCTGGTCAAACCATTCGGATTCGCCGAACTGCTGGCCCGGATACGGGCGGTGCGGCGGCGCGCCGTCCGGGCCACCGGTGAGAGCTCCGACGTGGTCCGGCACGGGCCGCTCGTCCTCGACCGGCGCAGCCGGCGGATCTCCGTCGACGGCCGTCCGGTCCAGGTGACGGCGCGGGAGTACGATTTGCTGGCCTTCCTGGCCCGCGATCCCGGCCGGGTCCGGACCCGACGGGAGATCTTCACCGCCGTCTGGGGCGACTGGTTCGGCTCATCGAAAGTCCTCGACGTACACATCGGCGCGATCCGCCGCAAGCTCGGGATTCCCGAACTGATCGAGACGGTGTACGGAGTCGGCTTCCGCCTGGGCAGGCCGCCGACGCCCGACGCCGATCCGATCCCCGGTGACCAGGGCGCGCCACCCCTCGGCCGATGACCCGGCGCATCCTGGCCGCTCAGCTCGCACTCACGACGGCGCTGCTCGTCGGCCTGTGCGTCCCGATGGGGCTCGACGCCACCCGCCACGACCAGGCGCTGTTCAGCCTGCGGCTCACGGCCGCGATGCAGGCCTACTGTGCCGAGGTGAAGTGGCGGCGGCTGTCCGCCGGCGCGGCCCCGCTGCCCGCCGCCGTACGCGACAGTGCGGCCGTGCCACCGGACGAGCTCCGGCTGTTCGACCCGAACGGTACGCCCGTGGCCGACACCGGGGACGACATCCCGATCATGGCCTGGGATCTGGATCGGGCCCGCCGGGAGAACGTGGTCATCAACCCGAACGCGGCCAATCGACACCGGATGATCATTATTGCTCCGGTGTCCAACGCGCAGGGTCTGGTCGGCATCCTGGCCGTCGCGCGCAGCGATGCCGGGCTGCGCGCCTCGATCATCCACCGGTGGACGATGATCGCCCTCGCGGGCGTCCTGGTCGCACTGGCCGCATTAGGGATCTCGATCCTGCTGGCCCGCTGGGTGGGCCGGCCGCTGCGCCAGCTCGAGCAGGCGGCGACCGAACTCGGTGCCGGCGATCTCACGATCCGGGCCAGAGCCGTCGGTGGCCCGCCCGAGGCACGCAAACTTGCCACGACGTTCGACGCGATGGCGGGACGGCTCCAGTTACTGGTCGACAGCCAGCGCCGGTTCCTCGCCGACGTCTCCCACCAGATCCGCACCCCGCTGACGGCGATGCGCCTGCGCTTGGAGCTGCTGCAACAGGACGTGGACGCGGACACCGCCGACGAGGTCGCGGGCACCCTGGTCGAGGTGCACCGGCTCTCCCGGATGGTCGACGGGCTGCTGGCGGTCTCCCGGGCCGAGCATGCACCGATCCCGACCCAGCCGATCCCCCTCGCGGTCGTCGCCGAGGAACGATGTCTGATCTGGCGACCGGTCGCAGCCGCCGCCGGAGTGACGCTGACCTGCGACGTCGACGCGGACCAGGTCGTCCAGTGCACCCCGGGGCACCTGGAGCAGATCCTCGACAATCTCCTCAGCAACGCGCTGGAGGCCACCCCGCCCGGCGGCCGGGTCAGCATCGCGTCCGGGACGAACCCAGCGGCCCAGCCACGCCCGGTGGGCGCCGGAGGCACCGCGGAGGCGGGCTTCGGGACGGGGAGCACCGCGGACGAGATGGACGAGATGAACGTCACCGGGCCGCAGAGCACCATGATGGCGGGAAGCAGGACGGCGGGAAGCAGGACGCGGCTCACGGTCACCGACAGCGGGCGCGGCCTGAGCGCCGAGCAGCGGGCCGCCGCCTTCCGCCGGTTCAGCTCCAACCTCAATGCCGACCAGCGATGCGACAACCAGCGATGCGCCGACCAGCGAGGAGAGGTGCCCGGCCGGGCCGATCGGCGCGGGAACGGCCTCGGGCTCGCCATCGTGCATGCCCTGGCGACCGCCGACGGCGGGACGGTCACTCTGGCCGAGAGTGCCAGCCGGGGTCTGTGCGTCGTCCTCGACCTGCCCCGGACACCTCCAGACCGACGGCGGGCGGCACCCGCATCGCGGCCGCGCCGGGCTCCGGGGCGCGGGCGGACATCGGCAACCATCCACGAACTACTGGAAGTAGTGGATTACGTCACGACGGATCACGCCATGGCCGACGACAGGCCGTGGCGACCGGGCAACGACTCCACCAGACTCCCGATTCACTAGATGATCTTTACTGGTTCTTTCCGAGCCGAGGAGCGGTCCGTAACCGCAATGCGTCCCGGGCCGGTTATTTTCGAACCGAGCCACCAGGGATGGAGTTCCACTGATCATGGTAAAAAGTCCGGCACAGAAGCTTCGTGACGTCGCGGCAACCGGTGTCAGCACGCTTCGCCGCGAAGGCGCAAAAAACGGCAAGAGATTGAAATCATCCTATCTGGCCGATCCGATCCACAGCTATCTGACGGAGCACAGCTCACCCCCGGATCCGATCCTCGACGAACTCTTCGCCGTGACGGCGGCGCTCCCCGAGGCGGAGATGCAGGTACCGGCCGAGCAGGGGACGTTCCTGACCATCCTGACGGCCTCGATCGCCCCGCGCCGCGCGGTCGAGATCGGTACCTTCACCGGCTATTCCGCGCTGTGCATCGCCCGGGGCCTGCCCGCCGACGGCCGACTTCTCTGCCTGGACATCAGCACGGAATGGACCTCGGTCGCCCGCCGGTACTGGGCTCGGGCCGGTGTTTCCGATCACATCGACCTCGTCCTCGGACCGGCGGCCGACAGCCTCGGCATGCTCCCCGAAGAACCCACCTTCGACCTGGCGTTCATCGACGCGGACAAGACCTCGTATAGGAGGTATTACGAACTTCTCCTTCCCCGGATGAACCCGAACGGGGTCATCATCGTCGACAATGTGTTGCAGTATGGGCACGTGGTGCGCTCCCACTCGGACAATCCTGCTGTCGTCGCCGTCAAACAGTTCAACGATCTTCTTACCGACGACTCTCGGGTACAGGTTGTCATGCTGCCCATTGCGGACGGACTGACCATCGTCCGGAAACTGCCCTCGCCGCGGACACCCGTCTAGGCTCCCCCGGCCGGGGGGTCCGCGGTCGCCACGAGGAGGCCGGCACCGGCCGCACCGGTCGGTCCCGGCGCGATGTCACACCCGGGGCCGCGCTCCCGCCGAGGTCCGACCTCGGCAGGCGGCACCCGTGGGACGCAGGTGCCGTCGGGACAATCTTCTACGAAGAGTAGAAGGCAAGATGGTCGGGTGACCGTCACCTCGACAGGTGCGCTCCCATGCACCTGACCCAGTCGACCGACCTGGCGCTGCGGGCGCTCATGCTCACAGCCACCCGGGAGGATCGCCTCACCGTCCGCGACCTCTCGAAAGCCCTCGATGTTCCGCTCACCCACATGGCGAAGATCGTGCAACGCCTCCAGCGGCTCGACCTCGTGGTCACCGTGCGCGGACGCACCGGCGGGGTGCTGCTCGCCCCGGGCGCGACGCAGGTCACCGTCGGGCACATCGTCCGTGCCCTCGAGGGCACGGACGAGTTCGTCTCCTGCGACGGTCCCCCGTGCCCGCTGCGATGCGCCTGCCGACTGCGCCCCCTCCTGCGACGAGCCCAGGAGAACTTCCTGGTCACACTCGACGAGGTGACCCTCGCCGAGCTCACCGACGAACCCGCCGGCGCCGTCCTGCGCTCCCTCGCGCCACCGGTCCGCTGACACCCGGCCCCGCCCGCCACGAAACGCCCTGGAACCACCCGGGACTGGACGAGCGGACCCCGCCGTTCTGTCGGACCTGCGGGCAAGAATCGTCTGGAACGCAGGCTGGTTACGGGAGGAATCCCCCGCAACGTCTCGGCGTCAGGCCGGCGCCTCGGACCCGAGGTCCGCCAGCACCGGCCTTTCCGCGAATTCTCTCGGTTCGTTTTTCCCGCTACTGCTCCGCTTTATCGTGCTCCGCCCCGGCGAATACCCGAGGTCACCCTCGTCAGCTTCCGTAGGCGGCGATGAAGGGCGTATCAGCCTTGATCTTACCGAGCTTCGTGGCGCCGCCCGGCTCACCGAGCGGTGCGTCCCGACCTGGCAGGACGGTGCTGAAGAACAGCGCCTCGCTTTCAATGAACTCCTTGTCCTTCGCGGAAACACGGTCGTCACTGATGGCCGCGCCGACCGGGCAGGACACTGCGCAGGCGCCGCATTCCGTGCACTCGTCCGGATTGATGTACATCTTACGGTCACCCTCGTAGATGCAATCGGCCGGGCACCCCTCCAGGCAGGAGCCATCCTTGACATCGATACACGCGGCGGTGATGACAAATGGCATGAGAACCCTCACTTCCGATCGACCATGCCGGACCACATCCGGACGGCAGTCAATCCCATGGCTGGCCTCCGACTGCTTCTCGGCTGGTTCCGACCGAGACGGATGGCCGTGCGGCGAACCCGAATGAATGGTATAGGTTCGCGGGGCGCCGGCAGGTCGTGCACCGTGAACGGCATGTAAACAAATTATCCGCGAGACAAGCCTCACGGATATCCCCGAGATTCATCAGAAAGAAAACCTCAAGGATATTTTTATCAATAACATTATCTTGATTTGGATCGCGCCAGAATACCCGCCCGCATTCCCCCGGAGGATGCCATCACGGTACCGGCCCGGCACGAGGCGGCAGGGTGGCGGGGTGGCGGGGCCGCCCCCGGGAGAAATCCGGGCGCCGGTACCCGCCGGTCGTACCCACCGGGCGTACCCACTGATCACACTCCGGGAAGGCCGCTGATCATGCGGCGTCACCGGCGTTCCCCAGACCCCGCCCGGGCGGAGGTTCACGATCCAGGCGGAGGTTCGAGGGCCCGGGGAGCAGGCGATCGTTGCAGGTGGGACGGAATTTCCATCCGGACGATCTCGCCGTAGGCGAGGAATCTCATGAGCACGAAGAACCAGTGCGCCGGCCACACCTGCAGTCGGACGGGGGGTTGGCCGGCAAGCATGATGACCATGCTGTCGCCATCCACCCCGGACGCCCGCAGGTACGGGTAGCCGATATCGGTCCAGCCGGTCGTGAGCGCCAGCGCGAGGCGCCAGTTCGTCAGGAAAAGGTGCCCCTGAGAGACAGGGCGCCACTGGACCGCGGCGAGCGCCTCGGCGCGCCTGCGCTGGCTGCCGTTGTACAGGGCACTGCCGAGCAGGGACGCGCCGAGCAGAAGGGGACTACCGAAGGCGACGAACCACCCCTGATTATAGGTGACGTTCTGGCCGATGTACTGCCAGACGCAGACGGGTGCCTGGGCCAGCACGGCTTCACCCGCACCCAGCGCGATCTGCACGGGTTGTGCCCGCGGACGCCATCCGCGCGTGAGCGCCTCACCGAGTTCCGCGCCAGCCAGCCAGCTCTCCTCGTACGGGGTACGCGGTCCCGGCCGCATCGGACGATGTCGGGGCAAGGTCACCAATCCCACGTCGCGCGATCACTGTCAGCCTTGATTGTCCATCATTGCCGTTCATCATTCGCAGGGCCGGCGCGGGGCATCCGGATTGGTTCACCTCCGCGCGCAGGCCGGGCGGGACCTTCCCCGACCGGCCTACGGGTTTTCCCGCGCCGACCGGCGGCCGGAATTCCGTCAGCCTTGTACTCGGTCAGGCCTTGTACTCGGCCAAGGCATGTACTCGGTCATGACGCCCCCCGCACGATTTCCAGCGGTCTACCTCGAGGAACGGGCAGAGATGGTTCTTGATCCGTTGAGCGTACCCATGCTGATCGCCAACACCGTGCTGTAATGCCCCCATGGCGACATTCGGTGCGATGCGACGGCACCCGGAGCGGCACAGCACGAACCGTTCGGGCTGGCTGCGCGCGGCCGTCCTCGGCGCGAACGACGGCCTGGTCTCCACCTCCAGCCTCATCGTCGGCGTCGCCGCGAGCGGCGCCTCCACCGGCGCGGTCCTGACCGCCGGGATCGCGGGTCTGACCGCGGGGGCGATGTCGATGGCGGCCGGGGAATATGTGTCGGTGAGCTCCCAGGCCGACGTGGAACACGCGGACCGGGCCAAGGAGAGCGCGGAGCTGGCGGCCAACCCCGCGGCCGAGCTCGCCGAGCTGGTCGGCATCTACGAGCAGCGCGGCCTTCCGCGCGACCTCGCCAGGCAGGTCGCCGTGGCACTGACCGAGCGGGGTGCGCTGGAGGCGCACCTGCGCGACGAACTCGGCCAGAGTGAGGCCACCCGGGCGCGCCCGGTCCAGGCCGCCGTCGCGTCGGCGGGCAGCTTCACAGCCGGCGGGCTGGTGCCGTTCCTCGGGATGTCGGCCCCGGCGGGGGCAGGCCGCCTGGTGCTCGTCGTCGTGGTGACGGTGATCGGTCTCGCCGTCGCGGGCATGCTCGCCGCGCGGGCCGCCGGTATGGCGCTGCTACGTCCGGCCCTGCGCGTCGTGCTGGGCGGCGCCGCGGCCATGCTGGTCACCGCGCTGGTCGGTCTGATCACCGGCGCGGCCGGCGGCTGACCGACCGCCGGGACGTACCTGAGCCCACCACCGATCCACCGCTGGTCCGTGGGCTCATACCGTTCCTCGGTGAGCGCGGGGCGAACCACGGGTCGTCGGCACCGGCGCCGCCGGGTCTGGTAGGCGGCTACATCCGGTGTTCGACGATCACGTCGGCGGTCATCGCCAGCGCGCCGGGGCTGCGCGGGCTGCGCACCACCACGAGGGCGAACAGGGCGTCGAGCACCGACAGGTGCACGATCCGGCTGGTCATCGCCTCGATGCGATACGCCGTCTCCCGACTGCCCACCACCACCGCGTGCTGCACCAGCTCGGTCAACGGTGACCGGGCAAAGCTCGTGATCGCGGCGGTGTGCGCCCCGGCGTCCACGGCCGCCCGCATCGCCGCCAGTGTCTCCGCCGTCGAGCCGGTGTGGCTGACCGCAACACACAGATCACCCGCCGCCAGCATCCGGGCGGTGACGTGCTGCACATGCGCGTCCCCGGCGAACCGCGCATCGACCCCGACCGTGGTCAGCCGGTAGGCGGCATCCATCGCCAGCGGCGCCGACGTCCCCACCGCCACGAACAACGTCCGCGGCGCGGCGACGACCAGGTCGGCGATCGCCGCCAGCACGCCACCGTCGATCCCCCGCGCCGCCTCGGTCAGCGCACTCGCCGCCCCGCCGAGCACCTTCCCGGCAATCTCATCCGGGCCATCGGCCGCGGATACCTCGTCCACCAGCTGCCGCTCCACCGGCAGCGTCTCCCGGATCAGCGCCAACTTGAGTTCCTGATAGCCCCGAAGCCCGAGGCTCTGGCAGAACCGCACCACCGTCGCCGGCGAGCTTCCCGACACCTGCGCCAGCTCGCTCACCGACTGGTGGATCATCGCAACCGGGTCGGCGAGGACCTGCCGCGCCACCCGCTGCTCCGCCGACGACAGCGACGCCGACAAAGCCCGGATGCGCTCCAACACGGCGGGCGCGGCAGCGCCGCCCTCGACCCTCACAGTCACATCACTAGTCACGACACGTCACGCTAAGCGCGTAGGCGCAACGGTCAGATGCCTAAAGGTAAACTTCGGATGAATATTTCATAGTATCATGTATTATGAAAGTCCATTTCGGTCCCGGGCGGTCGGTGTCGG
>NZ_CDXDOR010000044.1:0-32199 GCF_978021225.1 Frankia sp. CeTa3Moorea
TCCCACCGAGGTGCCTGTGCCACCGCGGCCGGCGGGCGGGAGCGGGACCTGTTCGCCGGTCTCGTGTGTGAGCCCTGATCGACTCCAACGACCTGGCCCGCTGACGACCTGGCCCGCTCGCCCGCCCGCCGGCCGCGGTGGCACAGGCACCTCGGTGGGAATGTTCTGGACGGCCCCGTGTTCGTAACGCTGTAATCAATGTAAGTGTGGCGTCGGCCGAGGAGGTCGGATGCGGACCAGACGTGCCAGGGGAGACGGACCCGACCCGGCGCGGCCCGGCGGTTCCCCGCCGGTCGAGCCGCTGGACGCCTATTCCGCGGTCGTGACCCGGGTGGCCGCGGCGCTGACCCCGTCGGTGGCGAGCCTACGGGTGCGTACCCGGCGCGGCGCGGGGGCCGGTTCCGGGGTGGTGTTCACCGACGACGGGTTCCTGCTGACCTCCGCGCACGTCGTCGAGGGGCATCGGGCCACCTCCGGAGCGTCGGTCGGGCTGGCGCAGTTCGCGGACGGCACCGAGCGCGAGGTCGACCTGGTGGGTGCCGATCCGCTCTCGGACCTGGCCGTGCTGCGGGCCCGGGGCACGACCCCGCCGGCTGCCGTCCTCGGGGACGCCGCGGGTCTGCGGGTCGGCCAGCTCGTCGTGGCTGTCGGCAACCCGCTGGGGCTCACCGGCAGCGTGACCGCCGGGGTCGTCAGCGCCCTCGGCCGGTCGTTGCCGACCCGTTCGGGCTCGGCCGTGCGGGTGGTCGACGAGGTGATCCAGACCGACGCGGCCCTCAACCCGGGTAACTCCGGCGGGGCGCTGGTCACGGCCAACGCCCGGGTGGTGGGGGTGAACACCGCCGTCGCCGGTGTCGGCCTGGGGCTGGCCGTCCCGGTGAACGACACGACGAGGAAGATCCTCGCCGCGTTGATGCGCGACGGCCGGGTCCGCCGGGCGTACCTGGGGGTCGCGGGGGCGGGTGTTCCGCTGCCGCCCGCCGTGGCCGAGCGGATCGGGCAGCGCCACGGTGTCTGGCTGGCCGAGGTGGTTGTCGGTAGCCCGGCCGGGATCGCCGGGCTGTTCACCGGGGATCTCGTCCTGTCGGTGGCCGGGACGCCCGTCGTCACCCCGGGTGATCTCCAGCGGCTGCTGACCGAGGGCACGATCGGCCGGCCAGTGGAACTCACGGTGTGGCGGCGGGGCGCGTTGGTGGACGTGATCGTCGTACCCGCCGAGCTGGTGACGGCCTGAGGACCGGGCGGGCCCGGCGGACCGGGCGGACCCGGCGGACCCGGCGGACGATGTCCTACTGTCGGAGAATGCCCCGTCCCAGCGCCGATCCCCGCCGGACGCCGCCCTCAACCCGGTTGTCCCGACAGCCGGCGCGGCCGTCGTTGCAACCGTCCCCGGACCCGCAACCCGGCAGGGCCTTTCTGACCGCCTCCTACACACTGGGGGTATTTCTGGGGGTCGGGCTGGGTCTCTACGGCGTCTTCCTCGTTCCCGCCGGTCCGCGGCCGGGGGGGATGCTGCTGTCGCTCGGCGTACTGGTCGCGCTGGTGGGCAACGGGGGTGCCGCGCTGCTGGTGCGGTGGCTGACGGGCACCCGGCTGGGACCCACGACCGTGCTCATCGGCTGGGCCGTCGTCGTGCTGCTGGTCGCCAGTTCCCGCCCCGAGGGGGACCTGTTGTTGCGGGCGAGCGGATCCGGGTACGCGTTCCTGTTGCTCGGGGCACTGAGCCCGATCGCGGTCATCGTCCTCGCCGGGGCACGGCGGGGGCTCACGGTGCTTCCTCCCGGTCACTGAGCACCGGTCCGGCCACTCGGCCACTCGGCCACTCGGCCACCCGGTCGTCCGGTCGTCCGGTCGTCCGGTCGTCCGTCTCGCCCTGGGAGATGTCACCGGCTCTTGTGATGTGGGAGATGTCACCGGCCCTTGGGGACTGTCGCCCACGTGGTGAGCCCACGTGGTGAGCGGAGCGGGTAGCGTGGCCGGGTGGGCAGCCCCGCGCACCGTGGAGAGAACTGGGCCGGCGCGCCCGCCTCCCAGGCCTCCCAGGCCTCCCAGGCCGACCGGCCGACGCTGCGGACGGCGGACTTCCGCAGGGCGGTCGGCAGGTTCGCTACCGGAGTGACGGTCCTCACGACCGTCGCCGACGGTCGCCATCTCGGCATGACGGCGAACTCGTTCGTCTCGGTCTCCCTCGACCCGCTGCTGGTGCTCGCCAGCATCCGCCGGGACGCCCGCTTCCACGGTCCGCTCATGGCCTCGGGGGTGTGGGGAGTCTCGGTGCTTGCCGAGGACATGGCCGAGACGTCGCGCTACTTTGCGAAACGCGCGTATGACCAGCCCGGCGACATGTTCGCGGGATGGGAGCACTCGATCGGGCCAGAGACCGGAGTGGTCCTGTTCGACGGCGCGCTGTCGGTCTTCGAGTGCCGGACAGTCACGACCCATCCCGGGGGGGATCACACCCTCGTCCTCGGTGAGGTCGTCTCGTTCGCCCAGCCGCGGGACGATGTCGGACCGCTCGTCTTCTACGACGGGCGCTACCTCGACCCGGTGGGTGCGGATACGGGAGGAACAGAGGCGCGGAGGGAAACAGGCGCTTCCCGAAGCTAACGGGCGCTTCCCGAAGCTAACGGGCGATTCCCGAGGCGAGCGGGCGGTCTCCGGGGCTAGTTGAGCCGGGCGCGGGCCGCGGCGGCGGCTTGGCGGGCGGCCGCCGCGGCGGCCGGCTCGACCGCGGCCACCGTGTTGGCGAACGCGGCCAGATCGGTGGCCCCGCCGAGAAAGTCGCCCAACCGGACGCGGAGCTCGCCGCGCTCCCGGCGCAGGCTCGCCGGGTGGTGGGGGAGCAGCAGGGACAGCTCGACGGCCCACAGCCGCATGTGCGGCGCGTCCGAGCGCGCCCCGAGGACCCGGATGTTGCCGAGGATCCGGGTGAGCACATCCTGCGCGCTCATCGGGGCGAGGTGGGCACGGGTGAAGGCGAACCCGGCTGCGCGTACCTTTTCTGCGGCGTCGTGCACCGTCAGTAGCCGGCCGGCGGCGAACGGATCGACGAGCACGTGGTCCTGGGGGGAACCCACCGCGACCACGACGTGCCCCGGAAGCCCGACGGGATAGGCGGGGACCCCGAGCCGGGCGGCCACCTCGAGCCAGACGACGGAGAGCAGGATCGGCAGGCCGCGCCGCCGGCGCAGCACATCGGGGAGCAGCGAGGAGCGGAGGTCGGTGTAGTCGTCCTCGGCCCCGGCGAAGCCGGCGGCGAGCCCCAGGGACTCGTGCAGCGTCTCGGCGGCGATCCTCGGGTCGAAATCCCCCGCTCCCGGGCCGACTCCCTCCAAGCGCCCCGCCGCCTCGGATCCGGATCCCGGCTGTGCCTGCCCGGGTGGTGCCTGCCCCGGTGCGCCGGTCTGGCGTGCCATCGGCGTACCGTGGTCGGCCCGGGGGAACCGGGACCGTCGGCTCGAGGTCGTCCGCGCGGCGAGCAGTGGACGGGCCTGCGCGGCGAGTGTGTCGAGGGCATTCAGGGTGGCGGTGGCGTCGGGGGTGTCGGCTGCCGGGTCGACCTCGGCGGTGAGCAGATGGCAGGCGACCGCCAGGTCGATCGGCTCGCGGCGCACGACCTCGGCGAACCTGCCGCGGCTGCGGGTGCTCACGAGAGCTCGCTCGGAGCGTTCACGCCGGGGGCAGCCGCCTCCGGGGCAGCCGCTCCTGGTGGGGCAGCCGCTCCTGGTGGGGCAGCCGCTCCTGGTGGGGCAGCCGCTCCTGGTGGGGCAGCCGCCTTCAGGCCGGGCACCTTCGAATCGGGCGCCTCTGGATCGGGCGTGTCCGGATCGGACGGGTCCGGGACGGTCGTCCCCAGGACAGTCGCCTCCGCGATAGTCGCCTTCGGGGTAGTCGTATTCAGGGTAGTCGTATTCGGGACAATCTCCGTGATAGCTGTCGCACCCGGGACATTCCGCGTACGTCGTGTCGGTGGGCGGGGTGGGATGACGCGTGCCGCTACGACGGCATCCTCGGTAACCTGGACGGGTGTGCCCTCGGCAGTGACAACCGTGAGCACACCCGATGACCATGACCGCAACGTTCCGAGAACATCACTGAGGGATACCGGTCCGGGGATGCGGTGGCGGAGCATAACTCGCGCGCCGACATCGGCCGGAGTGATGCGGACGACATACACCACCAGCGCACGCCCTTGTTGTCGACACGGAACTGTCCAGGTCGATACTAAGGACTCAGTCGCCCGTGAGCCCGAGGAGGAAAAACCGGTGACCTACGTCATCGCAGAGCCCTGCGTCGATGTCAAGGACAGGGCCTGCATCGAGGAGTGCCCGGTCGACTGCATCTACGAAGGCGGACGGATGCTCTACATCCAGCCTGACGAGTGCGTCGACTGTGGTGCCTGTGAGCCGGTCTGCCCGGTGGAGGCCATCTACTACGAGGACGACGTTCCCGATCAGTGGAAGGGGTACACCGACACCAACGCGAACTTCTTTGAGGAGCTAGGGTCGCCTGGCGGCGCATCGAAGGTCGGCGCCTTGGACTTCGACCCGCCGACGGTCGCCGCGCTGGCTCCTCAGGGCGAGTCCTGAGCGGCCCTGGGAGACCCGGCAACATCTCCGGAGTCCCGCGGTCACCGGCCCGGTCCCGGGTGCGGCTGCCCGACTTCCCGTGGGACCAGCTGGTCTCCTTCAAGGAGAAGGCCCGGCTGCATCCCTACGGGTTGGTCGACCTCTCGGTGGGTACTCCGGTTGACGCCGCGCCGGCCGTCGTGCAGCAGGCGCTGGCCGGCTCCGCTGACGCTCCGGGGTACCCGCTGACCGCGGGTACCCCGGAGCTGCGCGAGGCGGCGGCCGGCTGGCTGGCCCGCCGGCTCGGCGTGCTCGTCGACCCGGGCGCGGTGCTGCCCGTGCTCGGGACGAAGGAACTGGTGGCTCAGCTCCCCGGTCAGCTCGGGCTCGAACCTGGTGACCGGGTGTGGGTGCCGACTCCGGCCTATCCGACCTACGAGGTCGGCGCGCTGCTCGCCCGCTGCGAACCGGTGGTGGGCCCGGCCGACGGGGTGACCCTGATCTGGTTGAACTCGCCGGGGAACCCGACCGGGCGGGTGCTCACGGTCGACGAGATGCGCGCCGTGGTCACCTGGGCGCGGGAGCGCGGTGTGATCGTCGCCAGCGACGAGTGCTACATCGAGCTGGGCTGGGAGAGCCGGCCCGTCTCGGTGCTGCACCCCGACGTGTGCGGCGGCTCCCACGAGGGACTGCTGGCGGTGCATTCGCTGTCGAAGCGGTCCAACCTCGCGGGCTACCGGGCCGGCTTCGTCACCGGTGACTCTGCCCTGGTCGAGGGCCTCCTCGCGGTCCGCAAGCACGCCGGCTTCATGATGCCGACGCCCGTGCAGGCCGCCATGGCGGCCGCGTACGCCGACGACATGCATGTGGCGGATCAGCGGGCGCGCTACGCCAACCGGCGGGCCGTCCTCGCGGCGGCACTCGCGGTCGCGGGATTCACCATCGATCACAGCGAGGCCGGCCTCTACCTGTGGGCAACCCGGGGTGAGGACGCCTGGGCCACGGTGGACGCGCTGGCCGAGGTCGGGATACTCGTCGCGCCCGGGACGTTTTACGGGGAGGCTGGCCGGTATCACGTCCGGATCGCCCTGACCGCTGCGGACTCGCAGGTGGCGACCGTTCCCGAGCGGATGACGATGCTGTCGCCGGTCGCCGCCACGGGGCAGCCCGACTACGGCGCTCGGCCCGACTACGGCGCTCGGCCCGACTACGGCGCTCGGCCCGGCCACGGCGCTCGGCCCGACTACGGCGCTCGGCCCGGCCACGGCGCTCGGCCTGGCTACGGCGCTCGGCCCGACTACGGTCAGCCGATCGCTCAGGGTAGCTATGGGGGCGCCGAGCCGGACATCCGTTAGCACCCGGCCCGGATCCGTGGCCCCGCTACCTCGCGAGGCCGGGGCCACCTCGTAGGGTCGGGCTTGTGAGCGCCTCGAACACATCCCTCGACTCTCCGATCGATCCCGCCGTCGACGAACTGTGGGAACGGCGGGCGGAGCTGAACACTGGCGACGCCGACGCCCGCAAGATCGTGGTGGCCGCCGTCGACGCCATCGATGCGGGCGTGGCCCGGGTCGCCACGGTCACCGCGGGCGGCTCGGTCGCCGTTGACGAGCGGGCCAAGCGGGCGATCCTGCTGTCCTTCAAGGTTCTCGCCATGGTCGAGTCGTCCGCGGGTGACTTCCGCTTCCATGACCGGGTGCCGCTCAAGACCCGATTCGATGGCGTGCGGGTGGTACCGGGCGCGATCGTGCGCTGGGGCGCGCACGTCGAGCCCGGGGCCGTCCTCATGCCGAGCTACACCAACATCGGCGGCTACGTCGGTGCCGGCACCCTCGTCGACACCTGGGCCACGGTCGGGTCCTGCGCCCAGGTCGGCCGCAACGTGCACCTGTCCGGTGGGGCCGGGCTCGGCGGGGTTCTGGAGCCGCCGAACGCGGTCCCCGTCGTCGTCGAGGACGACGCCTTCGTCGGCAGTCGCTGCATGGTGGTGGACGGCGCGCGGGTGCGCCGCGGGGCCAAGCTCGGCGCCGGGGCGATCCTGACCGCCTCCACCCATGTCTTCGACGCCACGACCGGCGCGGAATACCCGCGCGGGGAGATCCCGGAGCGGGCGGTCGCGGTCGGTTCCAACCGGGTGAAGTCGTTCCCGGGCGGGGAGTTCGCGATGCCCTGCATCCTGGTGCTGCGGACGCTCGCCGAGGGCGAGATCCACGACAAGTTGGCGCTGAACGACATCCTGCGGGAGCACGGCGTCGCCGGCTAACGATCCTGTCACCGGTTAGCGATCTTATTGCTGGCTGGCGTCCTGTCGCCGGTTAACGATCCGCTGGCCCGGTGGCCGTAGGGTGACGGCATGAGCCTCGACCTCACGGCGCCCGTCGGCGAGCTGACCCGGGCGCTGGTCGACGTGCCCTCGGTAAGTGGGGACGAGGCCGCCCTCGCGGATGCGGTGGAGAAGGCGCTCACCGCGGTGGACGGGCTGCGGGTCGACCGGGACGGTGACGCCGTGGTGGCCAGGACCGAGCTGGGGCTGCCCGGCCGGATCCTGCTCGCCGGCCATCTGGACACCGTTCCGCTGGCGGGCAACCTGCCCTCGCGTGTGGTGGGCGGGCGGCTCTACGGCTGCGGGACCTCGGACATGAAGGCAGGGGTCGCGGTCGCGCTGCGGCTCGCGGGCACGCTCCCGGTCGCCACGCCCGGCGCGATGAGTCACGACGTCACCTGGGTCTGCTATGACCACGAGGAGGTCGAGGTGGCCCGCAACGGGCTGCGCCGGCTCGCCGCCCGGCACCGGGACTGGCTGGCGGCGGATCTGGCCATCCTGATGGAACCGACCTCCGGCGAGATCGAGGCGGGTTGCCAGGGCACCCTGCGGGTGGTCGTGACGCTCCCCGGCATCCGGGCGCACTCGGCCCGGTCGTGGCTCGGGGACAACGCCATCCACAAGGCCGGCGATCTGCTCCGCCGCCTCGCCGGCTACCGGGCGCGGACGGTGACGCTGGACGGCTGCACTTACCGCGAGGGGCTCTGCGCGGTGCGGATCGACGGTGGGGTAGCGGGCAACGTGATCCCCGACCGGTGCCAGGTCACGGTAAACTTCCGGTTCGCCCCGGACCGCGGCCCCGACGAGGCGGTGGCGCATGTCCGCGAGGTGTTGGGGGGCTACGACGTCGAGGTCACCGATCTCGCTGGCGGGGCGCTGCCCGGGCTCGCCGCCCCGCCCGCGGCGGCGTTCGTCGCCGCCACCGGTCGAGTGCCGGTGGCGAAGTACGGCTGGACGGACGTGGCGCGCTTCGCCGAGCTCGGAATCCCGGCGCTCAACTACGGGCCGGGCGATCCCAACCTGGCCCATACCCGGGATGAGTACGTCGAGCTCGCCGCGATCGACGAGGCCGAGCGGCTGCTACGGGCGTACCTGTCCGGTGTTGCTTGACCGTGGTGTCACTGGACCACCTAGTTGCGATTTTTGTTACGTGTATGAGTCGTCGGGGGTTGACGCCGTGGATCCTCCCATCTCGGCACGTTAGAGTTACTCGCGTACGTGCAGTGCCGGTCGGATGGGGGGTCCGGATGGTCGGTGGTGCGGCGGGTTCGGGGGCTCGGCACCAGGCCGGGGCGCGTCGATACACAGGTGACACGTGTTGTCGGCGCCAACCAGTGTTCTCCCCGTCGTCGGTCCGAAGATGTTGCGGCCGTGGGGGGTCTGCCAGGTGACGGGCACTGTCTTCAGCCATGCACAGGTGGGGTTGGCCGCGGGGCCGGGCACGGATGCCATCCCGAAACCGCTCGACGGGGCCGATGGGCCCGCCTGGTACGACCGCTACGAGGTGGGCGCGGACCCCGGCGCGGACCGAGCGTCCGACGGTGCCGTCGGCTACCGGGCGAAGGTTCGCTGGGAACGGCCGTACGGCTGGCTGCTCGTGGGCTCCGACGCGGCCGCCTGCGTGGTCGCGGCGGGAGTGGCCTACCTGGTCCGGTTCGGCGGACTGGTCGAGTTCGACCTGAAGCCGGTCTCCGCGACGCCGTATGTCGCCATGTCGATCCTGCTGCCCGTCGCATGGGTGTTGTCGATGTACCTGAGCCGGGCGTACGAGAGCCGGTTCCTCGGCAGTGGCTCGGAGGAGTTCCGCCGGGTCCTCAACGCCGCCGCGCAGCTCACCGCGGTGGTGGCCGTCCTGTCCTATGCGACCAAGGCCGAGCTCGCGCGTGCCTACGTGCTGATCGCCTTCCCGGCGGCGCTGCTGCTGACCGTGGCTGGCCGCGCCGCCGCGCGCGGCTACCTGCACCGGATGCGCCGGGCGGGCCGCTGCCTGCACCGGGTGCTGGTGGTCGGGGCGGGGGACTCCGCGGCGGCGTTGGTCCGGCTGGCCCAGCGGGATCCGACGTCGGGCTGGTCGGTCGTCGGTGTCGTGCTCGACCGCTCGCCCGGCCGGCACAGCCACGACTCCCCGGAACGCGGGGGGTTCGACCTGTTGGGGGTGCCGATCGTCGGGACGTCGGAGAGCCTGCACACCGCCATCCGGGCAACCGCGGCGACCACGGTCGCGATCAGTCCGCAGATGGACGGCGAGACGCTGCGCCGGGTGCTGTGGACGCTGGAGGGCAGCGACGTCGACGTGCTGGTCTCCTCGGCGCTGACCGACGTGACCGGGCCGCGGATCTCGATCCGTCCGGTGGCCGGGCTGCCGCTGCTGCACATCGAGGAGCCGGAACTCACCGGCGCGCGGCGGGCCATGAAGGGCCTGTTCGACCGCAGTGTGGCCGCGGGGGTTCTCCTGCTGTGCGCGCCGTTGTTCCTGGCCCTGGCGCTGGCGGTGCGCCTGACCAGTCGGGGGCCGGCCATCTTCAAGCAGACCCGGGTCGGCCAGGGTGGCGAGCACTTCACCATGTACAAGTTCCGGTCGATGTACGTCGACGCGGAGGCGCGCAAGGCGGAGCTGGAGTCCCGCAACGAACGGGCCGAGGGGCTGCTGTTCAAGATGCGTGACGACCCGCGGATCACCAAGGTCGGGAAGTTCCTGCGCAAGTGGTCGCTCGACGAGCTGCCGCAGCTGCTCAACGTGCTGGGCGGCACGATGTCGCTGGTGGGGCCGCGCCCGCCGCTGCCGTCGGAGGTCGCCCGCTACGAGGACGACGTGCACCGCCGGCTGATGGTGAAGCCGGGGCTGACCGGCCTGTGGCAGATCAGCGGCCGGTCGGACCTCGAATGGGACGAGTCGGTGCGCTTGGATCTGCGGTACGTGCAGAACTGGTCGCTGCCCCTCGACTTCTACATCCTCTGGCGTACCGTGTTCGCGGTCCTGCGCCGCGAGGGTGCGTACTAAGCGGGATGTGTGAGCGGTGGCAGGGCGCCTGCCCCGCCACGGCCGTTCGTCCCGGCTCTGGCGGGAGGCATCAAAGTTCGCCGAGTATGGTCAGCGGCTGCTCGACGCACCGGGCGACGAAACCGAGGAACCCCGCGACCGGCGCGCCATCGCAGACCCGATGGTCGAAGGTGAGGGCGAGCTGGGCGACCTTGCGTGGGCGCACCTCACCGTCGACGACCCAGGGCCGATCAGCGATCCGCCCTACCGCGAGCTGGGCGACCTCCGGATGGTTGATGATCGGGGCGGCTCCGTCGGTGCCCAGCGCGCCGTGGTTGTTGACGGTGAAGGTCCCGCCGGTCAGCTCCGGCACCGTCAGACGGCGCTCCCGGGCGCGGTCAGTGAGCCGGCGCAGTTCAGCGGTGAGCCGCGTGGCCGTCATGTTCTGCGCATCGCGGGCGACGGCGACCGTCAGATCGTCGTCGCCCGCGATGGCGAAGCCCAGGTGGACCCACGGGAACTGGACGATCTCACCGCGGTCCGCGTCGAGCCGGGCGTTGAGCACCGGGTAGCGCTGCAGACCGGCGATGCAGAAGCGGCCGATCAGACCCAGCACGCTCACAGGCCGATCGGAAGCCGCCGCATTGATGGTCTTCCGTGCCACGAGCAGATTCGTCGCGTCCACGTCACGCCAGGTCGTCGCCTCGGGAATCTCCTGCCGGCTACGCGCCATCCGATCTGCGATCAGCCGCCGACGTCCCCGCAGAGAAATACGCATGACGCCGTCCCCGTCCGGAGTGCCTACCCGCGGCGCCGGCACCGCCGCATCCATGGGCACCGCCGTACCCATGGGCAGGGCCGGGTTGGACTCCCGGTCCCGCAGGGCCTGCTCGACGTCGGCTCGCCGCACCACCCCGCCGGGCCCGGTGGCCTGCACCATGTCGAGATCGAGGCGGGCGCTACGCGCGAGGCGCCGGACAACGGGCGAGATGGTGCGGATCACTTCACGGGAACCCACCCCGCGGACACCCGTCTCCCCGGTCGTCGTCCCCAGCGCGTCCGGATCGTCCGCGGTGGCGCCAAATCCGATGAGGGGGGGCGGCGCGCCCGCATCCCCGGCCGGTGGCGTCGGTTGCGACGACGCGTCAAGGCGGGGCACCCTGACCACCGGCGCATCGGGGGTCGGCGCGGCGGGAGATCGAACGGTCACCAGGGGCGAGCCGACATTCAGGACATCGCCGGCTGCGCCGTGGTGGATCCGGATCTCTCCCGGGTAGGGGCACGGGATCTCGATGCACGCCTTGGCCGATTCCACCTCGACGATCGGTTGGTCGATGGCCACCAAGTCCCCGACCTCGGCCAGCCATCGGACCACCGTCGCCTCGGTCAGGCCCTCGCCGAGGTCCGGGAGGTCGAAGACGACCAGTCCGTCGGCGGCCAGCGTCTCCTGGTGGTTCATCAGATCATCGTCCCTCGTCTCGACTCGGGCACCGGACCGCCGATCCATCGCGGATCCGGCTGATCATCCCACTGCAACCGGTCGAAGGCGTCGAGGAGCCGGCCGACGCTCGGCAGGTGGTATCGCTCCAGCTTCGGCGGCGGGTACGGGATGTCGAGGCCGGTTACCCGCAGAACTGGAGCCTCCAACGAGTGGAAACAGCGTTCCTGCACCCGCGCTGCGATCTCGGCGCCGACGCCGGCGAAGCCCTGGGCCTCATGCACCACCACGCAGCGGCCGGTACGTCGCACGCTCGTCATCACGGTCTCGTCATCGAACGGCACGATGGACCGCAGGTCGATGACCTCGACGTCCCAGCCGTGACCGGAGGCCACCGCCGCCGCCTCCAGGGCCAGGGGAACGGTCGGCCCGTAGACGATCAGGGTGATGTCGGTTCCGGGTCGGCGGACGGCGGCCCGGCCCAGGGGTTCGGTGCGGACGGGCAGGCTGACCTGGTCCCGGCCCCAGTAGAGTTTCTTCGGCTCCAGGAAGATCACCGGGTCTGGATCGTCGATGGCTGCCCGCAGCAACGAGTACGCGTCGGCGACGGTGGCCGGTGTGACGACCTTGAGGCCGGCGGTGTGCGCATAGTAGGCCTCGCTGGAGTCGGCATGGTGCTCCACCGCGCCGATGCCTCCGCCATAGGGGATCCGGATCACCATGGGTAGCCGCACCCGTCCACCGGTGCGGCTACCCATCTTGGCCACGTGGCTGACGATCTGCTCGAACGCGGGGTAGGCGAAGGCGTCGAACTGGAGTTCCACGACGGGTCGGAATCCATACATCGCCATCCCGACGGCAAACCCGACGATTCCCGCCTCGGCGAGTGGGGTGTCGACGCAACGGTCGGCACCGAAGGCGTCCGCGAGACCGTCGGTGATCCGGAAGACCCCGCCGAGCCGCCCGACGTCCTCACCGAGTACCAGCACCCGTTCGTCCGCCGCCAGCGCGTCCCGCAGTGCCCGGTTGAGTGCCTGCGCCATGGTCGTTCCGGTCGGACGTGGAATCCCTGCCGGCGCGGCTGCCACGCCCTTCGGCACGGCGCCGGTACCGGCCGCGCTGTTGAGGATCATGCCGTTCGCGGTCTGGTGCACCGTCATGACGCGGCACCTCCGGTGGGGGCGGCGGCCGAGTCGAGGCCGACCAGCGCGCGCTGTTCGACGAATGAGGCCGGCGGCGTCGCGTAGACGTGGGCGAACAGATTGGCCGGGGCCGTGGTGGGAGTTCCGCCCACGCCCGTGCGGACCGCTTCCGCCAAGGCTTCCGCCTCGATGGTCAGCCGCGCGTCGGCGTCGGCGTCGAGGACCCCGACGCGCCGCAGGTGGGCGGCCAGGCGCGGGATCGGGTCCTGCCGCCGCCACAGCGCGGTCTCCTCGTCGTCGCGGTAGCGGGTCGGATCGTCGGCGGTGGTGTGCGGAGCCAGGCGGTAGGTATGCGCCTCCACCAGCATCGGTCCCTGACCCGAGCGGGCATGCGCGACCGCCGCCGTGAGCACGGCGAGGACGGCGGCGACGTCGTTGCCGTCGACCTGTTCGCTGCGGATGCCGTAGCCGACGCCCTTGTACGCCAGCGCCGGAGCGGCGCTCTGGCGGGACAACGGCACGCTGATGGCGTAGCGGTTGTTCTGGATCAGGAAGACCACCGGCGCGGAGAAGACGGCGGCGAAGTTCAGCGCCTCGTGGAAGTCGCCCTCGCTGGTCGCGCCGTCGCCGACGAGGACGAGGACGATGGTCCGCTCGCCGAGCCGGCGGGCCGCAGCGGCGAGACCGGTCGCGTGCAACGCCTGGGTGGCCAGCGGCGTGGTCATCGGCCCGCACCGGTGCGCGTAGGGATCGTACCCGCAGTGGCGGTGACCCCGAACCGGGGCGAGCACGTCGAGCGGGTCCACTCCCCGAGTGAGCAACGCGGTGCTGTCACGGTAAGTGGGGAACAGCCAGTCCGTGGGCTCCAGCACCAGGGCGGCGCCGACCTGGCACGCATCCTGCCCTTCCGATGACGGGAAGGCCGCGATGCGGCCCTGGGCCGCGAGGACGCAGGCCTGCCGGTCGAACCGGCGGCCGAGCACCATCGCCCGGTAGGCGGTCAGCAGGGTCTCGCCCGCCGGCATCGGGTAATCCCCGTGCTCGTCAACAGCATCGCCCGACTCGCCAAGAAACCGTATGGGAAATGGGCTCGGAAGGTACCCGGCCACCATAGCGTGGTGGTCGGGCGTGGCCTGCGTCATCAGGCGACCGCCGGGGGGACCGCGGCGAGGCGATCGCGCCGGTCCGGCCCTCGCGGCGGTACCTGACCGCGTGGAGCGGCTGGGTCGGTCCAGAGAAAAGAGCGGTCGGCGATCATCGGGAACGGCCTTGTCATCGGTCCCACTGTCGTTGTCCCCTCGCAACAGCACTTGCTGACAAACGGTTCCCGACCAGCCGGGAGCTGGGACTTGGCATCTTTTCGTTCTCCGGCCCGGTTGGACGGCACGTTCCGCTGACATACGGATCACGGGAAGAGAGGAAAAACAGCGGTCCCGGCCCATGAGATGGGAAAAGATGGCTGGCACGCCGTCCACTGTGACAACCATGATCGCGATGAGGGGGCCACGTTGCCACCCGTCTGCCGGCGCGGTATTCGATTGATAGAGGCATCCCCCCGTGGGAAGCGCTGTCCGGCTCGCTCCGACCCGCTGGCAGTCTCAATGAGGGTAGCACAGGGGAAGTCACCCGGCGGCCGTTTGGTTTGCGGGTCGGTTGGGAAACGCTTCGCCGATCGCCGTCCGGAAAATCAGGTGGATCTTTCGGCCGACGTCTCCACCCGCCGGTGGTTGTCCCGGCGGGGCGGTCGCGGTGCCGGAATGGCGTTTATAGTGGTTCGGCCCAGCCGCGTGGTCCCCGCCCGACCCGCATTGATGAGTTGGCCCGGGGGGCATTACACTGGGACTTGGAGGAGGGGAATCACCGTGCGTCGTCTTGTGCGACGCCGACTGCCTGGAGGTCGTGGGTTGTCCGCTCCGCCAACTCGGACGATGTTGTTTGGTGTCCATCGTCACATTCTTGTTCCGTTGTTGACGATACTCGCTGTCGGCGCATTTCTCGTCACCGGCTGCACGCCGTTTCCAGGAGGGTCGTCGGATGGGGCCGCCGGTGCTCCGGCCGCGTCTGGGATGTCACCTCTGGCCCCGTCATCCCCGGCCCGCGGTACCGCGGTGCCCATCGATCCCGCGGTCGCTCGGTCGTCGTCCGCGTCCACTTCCGGACCGCCGGTGCCCGTGACCGCTCCGTCGTCGACGGCCGCTCGCTTGCCGTTGACTACCCCGTCCCCCACGGCCACGACTTCAGTGCCGGTCAACCATGCGGCGACTCCGCGACAGCCGGACGGCTCGCGGCCACGGACCGGCAATCCGTTCAGCGGGGCCACGCTCTACGCCGACCCCAACGGCCTGGCGGCGCGCGCCGAACGGAAGCTGCGGCCGACCGATTCGGCGAAGGCGGCGCTCATTAACCGGCTGGCCCGCACGCCGCAGGCGATGTGGTTCGGGGACGACGTCCCGACCAGTCAGACCCGTACCCAGGTGGCCACCCGGCTCGCGCCCGTGCGCGCGCTCGGCGCCCACCCGTTGCTGGTTGTCTACAACATCCCCGGGCGTGACTGTGGCAGCTACACTGCCGGCGGCCGGTCCAGCCCAGCCGACTATCGGGCCTGGGTGCGCGAGCTCGCCGCGGGGGTGGCCGGCGGCCCGGCGTCGGTGATCCTGGAACCGGACGCGCTCGCCTGGGCTGACTGCCTGTCCGACCAGGCGGAGCAGGAGCGTTACGCCCTGCTCCGCTACGCCGTCACCACGCTGTCCGGCAGCGGCATCTCCGTCTACATCGACGCGGGCCACGCCGAATGGCACCAGCCCACAGAGATCGCGCGCCGCCTGCGGCTGGTCGGGGTGGACAAGGCTCGCGGGTTCTCGCTGAACGTGTCGGGCTTTGGCACGACCGAGAAGGAGTCGGCCTACGGCGAGCGGGTGTCGGCGCTGCTCGGCGGTACCGCCCACTTCGTCATTGACACGAGTCGCAATGGGCTGGGACCGACCGAGGACCGGCAGTGGTGCAACCCGCCTGGCCGCGCTCTGGGCGCTACACCGACCACCGCGACCGGTAGCCCGCACGGGGACGCCCTGCTCTGGATCAAGACGCCGGGCCAGTCGGACGGGCCTTGTAACGGTGGCCCTCCCTCGGGGGTGTGGTGGTTGGACTACGCAGTCAAGCTGGTGCAGAACACAATCGGATGATCCATGGCGGATGATCCGCTGCGGTCGTGGCCTCGGGGGAGTTGGTCTTAGGATGTGGTCTCATTGCCGATGGTTCCACCTGCGCACGGTAGGACGTGTCGTCAGAGATGGTCGTACCGGACCCGTGAGGCGGCCAGACTTTCCCGATCGGACCAGTTCCTACGGACCGCGCGGCCCACATGGTTCCCCACCATCGCGGGGCATCGGGAGGCTGCCCGGCCTCCTCGGGGTGCTCGCCGTGCTAGGCGCGGTGCTCGCCGGATGCGGCGGGTCGTCCACCTCCTCTCCCGGGGCGCAGGCACCTCCCGACACCTCCGCGGCGGTCGTCGCCACGGGCCTGGGACCGGTGCGCGGGCTCACCTTCCCCGACCATCGTGAGTTCTGGGACATCCCGTACGCAGCCGCTCCGGTCGGTTCTCTCCGATGGCGCCCCCCGGTCCCACCCAGGGCGTGGACACAGCCGTTGTCGGCGACGAAACGGGGCAAGGCATGCCCACAGCCGGACGCGCCCGACACGGATGAGGACTGCCTGTCCTTGAATGTCTTCACACCGGTCGGCGTCAGGGCGCAGGGTGCTCCGGTCCTGGTGTGGATCCATGGCGGTTCGTTCGCCACCGGATCGGGCCGCGAGTTCGACGGAAGCGCGTTCGCCAGCCGGACTGCAACGGTGGTGGTGACGCTCAACTATCGACTGGGGCCGCTGGGCTTCCTCGCCGATCCCGCCCTGGCCTACGGGGACGGAACGCGACCCGGGCAGGTTCCCGGCCAGTACGGTCTCCTCGATCAACAGGCCGCCCTCGGCTGGGTGCGCACCAACATCGCCGCGTTCGGCGGTGACCCGGGCCGGGTCACCGCCGCGGGCCAGTCCGCGGGTGCCGCCTCCGTCTGCCTCAACCTGGCCTCGCCTCCCGCGGCCGGGCTGTTCTCCCGAGCGATCGCGCAGAGCGGCTGCGCCCAGCGGATCCGGGCCCGGGCCGAGGGTGAGGCGCAGGGAAGGCAGCTGGCGGCGGCGGTGGGATGTACCGACGACGCACGGATCCTCGCCTGCCTGCGCGGTACGAGCGCGCAGCGGCTCATCGATGCAGGAGTAGATGGTTCCGTGCCGGGACTGTCCTGGCAGCCGGTGGTGGGCGGGCCGGTGTTGCCGCGGTCCATGCTGGACGCGCTGGCCGCCGGGCGGTTCACGCGGGTACCGGTCTTGCAGGGCAGCAACCACGACGAGGGCGGGGTGTTCGTGGTTCCGGGCCAGGACAGCGTGCAGCGCCCGCTCACCTCGGCGGCCTACCCGACGGCCCTCACCCGGCAATTCGGCCGGCTGGCCGCGGCTGTCGCCGCGCAATATCCGCCGGACCGCTACGCCTCACCGGGTCAGGCACTGGCGAGCGCGGTCGGCGATGCGAGGTTCAGTTGCCGGGCGCTGCGGTCCAACGAGCTGTTCTCCCGTTACGTGCCGACCTATATGTACGAGTTCGCGGACACCGAAGCACCGCAGAACTTCCCCTTCCAGCCCACATTCCCCTTCGGCGCTTACCATGGCTCGGAGATCCGGTACGTCTTCGGATTCGGTGTCACCAGCCCGGCTCAGCGAGCCCTGTCTGACCAGATGATTCGGTACTGGGCGGCCTTCGTGGCTGGCGGTGCACCAAAGGTGGATGCCGGCGGGCCCACCTGGCCGGCCTTCGACCAGCGCGAGTCGCGCGTACTCACACTGGCGCCGGGCCGCGTCTTGGTAGCATCCACCTTCACTGACGAGCATCATTGCCGATTCTGGTCATCTTTCACCGGATGACCGGCCGGGCCGGGCGGGAACCTCGAATCGAGGACTGCGTTCACGGTGCTCATCGCGATCAGACTGAAAACTCCTCGGGCCGGACGGTCTGCCGGTCGGCTTGCACGGGGACGGCGCATATGACGGCCGGCACCGGAAGGGGTTCCGGTCGCTTGCGGAATCGAGCGATCTGACGCCCGGCGAACGGTGCCGCCAAGACGATGACGGCGCCGATCACCTGGCTGATTAGCCATCCCACCCCCACCCCTGCGATTCCCATGCCCGGCAGCAGGTACCAGGAGACGACCAGAGCCGTCAGTAGCATGCCGAGGTTCAACCAGACCGCCTGCCACACCCGGTCGCGCGCGCGTAGTACCGACACCGCAAGGTTGGTGATCGCGTCCGGTATCGCGGACAGTATCAGCAGGATGAGTAGACCGTGCCCGTGCTCGGGGTAGTCCGGGCCGAACAGACGTAGCAGCCGGTCCCCGAACAACAGGTAACCGATCAGGATCGGCGCTATGACGGCCGCGATGAGAGTGCCGGAGCGGCGGGTCGCCTGATGTAGCTGAGCGGGGGCGTTCGCGCCCTCGGCGAACAACGACGATGCGACCGCGGGGCTGATCATGAAGAACAGGCTGCCGAGCATCCAGGTCGCGTAGAAGTACGCGCCCTCGGCCGGCCCGCTCCGGGTTACTACGAGAGTCGGCAGGACGTGTACCCCGAGGACGGCGCCGACAGTGGCCAGATGATGACCGGCAAACGATTTCCACAACGAAAGGGTCTTGCGGAGTACTCCGTCCGCGATGAAGACGAACCGGTGGTTCGGCCCGGTACACAGGCGGAACCCGGCAGGAATCACCGACAACCCGGTGCCGAGCACCCAGCAGGCGAGAATCTGGGTGGCCCCGTGCGCCCACACCATCGGGACGAACAGAAAGGCGACTTTGGCGAGGCTGAACAGCACTGTCCGTTCGAGTTGGATGGCGCTGCGCCGCTCCCCGACCGCCGCCAGGTCGAGCAGGCTCCCGAGCCCGGTCACCACCACGCCGGCGATGAACAACCCGCCGACGGTCACCGTGTGCAGCTCGGCGAATCCCGGGGACAACTCCGGTAGGATCACCACCATTAGCATGGCCGCCGCGCCGCAGGCGCCGACGGAGGCGGCGACGCCGGCGGAGAGTGTTCTGCTCCAGGACCGGTCGTCCGTGCAGGTCGACAGCGCACTGATCAGCCCCATGCCGATACCACACGAGGCGAAGACCGCCGTCGCCGTCATCGCCGTCACCATCGCGGCACCGAGACCGGTGTCCTCGGTGGAGCACGTGCGGGCCACGATGAACCAGAACACGTAGCCCAGCCCCGCCCCCAGCAGCGTGCTCGTGGCGACGTAGAGACTGTTCCGGGCCAGGCGACTGTCTGCGAAGGAGAAGCGCCGCCGGACATCCCACCGGGACCGCCGGTCCGGCGACGGTGCCGCCCCTGTCCCCCGGTGAGCGGAGATCGGGCCGTCCGGCAGCGCAGAGGGGTCAGCCAAGCTCGGCATCCCGACCCACCCGGTTTGTCATGTCGATGTCCTCCACGTGTCGGCGCCCGGCTCGTTGTGCTGGGCGGAGAACTTCCCACTGGAGCCGAGTGATTCGGTGGTTATGTGTTCCGTGCTGCATCGACCGGAATCCCTACGGGGTCGACCGCCGCGGACCCGGTCGAACCCGACCTGGCTGGGCCGGGGATGGTCTGCCAGGGCACGCCTATGTCCGCCTGCACGACGGCCGGGCGACAGCGGTACCGCGCGAAGCGCCCCGGTTCTCCCCGTTCGTCCGAACGCAGCCGGACCCGGCAGAGGACCCGGACGCACTGCAGACCGTCCATCCAGGTGATCTTCTTCCCCTCGGCGTGGGACCGGCCGTGATACCGGACCGGGACCTCGAAGGGACGGATCCCCTTCTTCAGCAGGTTCGCGGTCAGCTCGGTGTCCAGCCCGAAGCCCGCCTCCCGCAGCTTCATGTTCCGCAGAGTGGAGACCGGGACGAGCTTCAGGCAGGTGTGCAGGTCGGTGATGTAGGAGTCGAAGAGGAAGTTGGCGACGAAGGTGGTGAGGCGGTTGCCCCAGGCGAACCAGAACGACGGGTAAACCGTGTAATGCCCGAAGACACGGGTGCCGTAGACGTACTGGGAGCGGCCGGTCAGAACCGGATCGAGCAACCGCGGGATGTCGGCGGGCTCGTACTCCAGATCGGCGTCAAACACCAGGGCGAAGGTGCCGGTCGCCAGTTCGGCCCCGGTGAGGACCGCGGCTCCCTTGCCGCGATTACGCCCATGATGGTGGACCCTCAAGCGAGGGTCCACCATCTCGGCCAACAGGTCGCCGGTGGCGTCCGAGCTACCGTCGTTGACGACGACGATCTCCACGTTGCATGGGAAGGGCGTGGTCAGCAGGCGGTTGACGATCGCCTGGACGGTGGCCTCCTCGTTGTACACGGGGACGATGATCGAGAGTTTGATCGGAGCGATTTCGGGATCGTCGACGAAGTCGGGAAGCTGGTTCGTGCTGATATCGGCCGAAGAGTGCATAATGCGGGTCCCCCCGTGGATACACCGGAAGATTCGGAATGTTGCTCGTCGGAGCTCGCCCAGACGAACGGGCGGCAGCGAACCGCCGGGCGTTTTCCTGCTGGCCCGGGGCGCTCGCGGTCGGGACGGCCGTCATCCGCAGGCGGATGACCAGGACCGTCGGGCCGGGTGATGGACCGTGTGCCGGGATCATCGGCGGTGGAGAGGCCGAGCTGGCGAGAGACACCGTGGATCAGGTCATGGTGCCGGCTCCTCCCGCGAGGCGGACGTGAGAGGAACCGAGCAGGTCTCCGGCATCCTTCGCGGTAAGCGCGTCGTCCCGGCGTGGCATCCGACCTGTTCTGCCCCCGTGAGACAGCGCCGTCGTGCGGGAGGCCTCCAGGCGGAAACGTCCCGCGTTGCCGAGTCGGAAGAGCTGGGTCAGGGAGGGCAGGAGGGATGGGTCGGAAACAGTGGACGTCAGTGCGGAGCGCACCCGGTCGAGGTCCGCCACGATCTCGGCGAGTAACGTGGCGATCGGCGAGGCGTTCGCGGACACGATCTCCGACCACAGCTCCGCGTTTGCCCCGGCGATGCGGGTGAAGTCCCACAGGCCCGGCCCGGCGAGGTTGACCACATGGTCGGGCACGCCCGACAGCCGCGCCGCCATCGCGCTGGCAATCAGGTGGGGAACGTGGCTGAGAAGCCCGAGGGCGAGATCGTGCGCGTCCGGCACCATCTCGACCACCGCGCCGCCGCAGGCCGTGCCAATCATTCGGGCATGCAGCAGCGCGCGTTCGGAGGTACTCGGACCGGGGGTCAGCACCCATGGGCGGCTGGTGAACAGATCGCGCTCGGCCCATTCAGGGCCACTGCGTTCCCGCCCGGAGACGGGATGGGCGCCGCAGAAGGAGGACATGTCGGCGCCCATCCGTTCCGCGTCCGCCAACGGCGCGGCTTTCACTGAAGCAGTGTCGCTGAACGTCGAGTGGGCCAGACGCTGCTGCCAGGTAGTCAGTGCGCTGCCCACCTCGCTCGGCGGGACCGCGAGGACGACGTGGTCCACATGGACCACGTCGGTCGCGGGGGCGTTCCGAGCGCCATTCTGCTCGCGCGGCGAGGCACCGCACTGGACCGGCCATGGTTGTCCCGCCCCGCGATGCACGGCCGTCCTCAACCGGTGAGGGTCGCAGTCCTGGAGAAGGACCTCGGTGTCCTGGCGACGCAGCGCCAGACCGATGGAGGTACCGATCAGACCCGTGCCGACAATGAGCACCCGCATCGGGCGGAGTTCGTCGTGAGGAAGCTGCCGAGGCTCGACCGAGTGCCTGAGAACGTTAGGAGACCGGTTTGGCATAGTCACCCCCGACCGATGGATCGAGCTGGCCCGGCCATTGGACGGCGGCCGGGTTCGAACTCACCATACGGATACGGCGAGACCGTACCCAGCCAAAAAATGGTCGACAGCGACAGGAAACAGGCGCATTGAAAAAAGCGGAATACATCTTCCCCCCGCTAGGACGGGGTACGCGCCGCTCTGCCGCCGCAGACCCGCTGTCCTACCTGGTTCCACGTATATACAACGTGGCTTCGAGACTAGTGGTCTCAGATGCCGGGCGGACCCGGCTGCTCATTTCACGTGCTCCGCTCGCTCCGAAATTTCGGCTGGAGTCGATGAGAGCATCCCTGAGGCGTTCAGTCTTAGGTGCGAGTCAACACTCTCCGCGTCCCCCTCTGCGTATCCGGCCTCGTCCCCCCTGAGGCGGTCGACCTTCACTTACCGAGTTCCCGCATACCGATCTCTGTTGGTGCTCCGTAGAGAGCGGAAAACGCAACCCACCAACCTCTCGGCGGTTCGCGCGCGGGGTGGCGGGCATCTACCCCTCCCCGTTCAGTAGTGTAGCAGTGGATATCGATTATCGAGGCCATCCCGGGACTGTTCACGGCAAAGAAGCAGGGTGGCAACTGAATCAAACCTCGGCGGGCTTAGATCACCGCCCCGGCAATGATCCGTGATCTCGTCTGACCCTCTCCTCGGTGGGCTACCGCCTCCATGTTTGTCCGATATACTCCGTATGTCATTGCGATCCTGGGGCTGTCAGATGAATGATCACGGTGTTGCCTGCGGCAGGATGAAGCGTTGATGAACATCTGTCAATAGGTGCAGCGGTTCCCGGAGTAGATCGATCGCAGCCTGGATCCCGGCGGTCGGAATCCGGTCCGGGTAATAGCTGGCGGTCATGTGCAGGACGCCGCCGATCTCGCTGAAGGAGAAGGTCAGCCCGTCCGGCCCGCCGGGTGTGGCCCCGACCAACCAGAACCGGTCGGCCGGCGGGGCGGTCCACGGGACGCCCTGCATTTCGGCGGCCCGACCGACGTAGGTCAGTGACAACACTGCTCTGTTACCGACCGCCTGCGGAACATCGCCGACGGGTTGTCGGACCTGGGCCGCTCGAAGCGTCCCGTCGACCGCGGTGGCCAGAGTCCGACCCGAGGCTAACGTCGCTGTCAGCGTCCGGTGCAGCGCGACCGGTCCTTCGTCGGTGGGCGCGGATAGGTAGACGCTCTTCGCGAGGTTGCCCGGCGCCTTTACCTCCGGGCCCGCGTATCGACGGTTGTCCACCAGCATGTACACCCCGTCATCGACAACCGGCAGCCCAGCCGCGCGGACGGCGAGCCTGGCCGCCGAGCAGACGAGCATCGCGACCGACACGTCGGGTGCGGCGGTGTCCCGCCACCGCCGCAGTCCGCCCAGCGCCTCGGCCGACATCCGCGTCGCGACCACGTTAGGCGCCGGTGTTGCGGCCGGCCAGGACGAGCCGTTCCGATTATCACCTGCCGGCGGCTGCGGGCGTGGAGCCCGCAGACTCGTCAGCGCCCGCGAAGGTCGTCTTCCGTAGTAACGGGCCGCGATCCGCATCAGGCTCCGGGTGGAGTCCGGGGACGGGACAGCCAGCAGGGCCGCGTCCGTCTCGGCGCTGGCCAGTACCTGCTCGACGATGCGGCTCGTGGTGGCGGCGTCCCCGAGTGCATGGCTCGTGACCACCGCGAGCAGATCCCCGCGTGTCAGGAGACGGAAGGGAAGATCGTCGACGCCCTTGCTCAGGGCACGGTTCATCGCGTGGACCGGATCCTCCCCGTCGGGCAGGAGTTCCACGAGCCGGGCGCAGTGCGAGGCTTGCCGTGCCGACGCGACCGGAACGTACCGGAGCCGCCGCCGATCTAGGACACTGACGAGTGGATGGGACGGCTGCTTCTCGGCCAGCCGTAGCATGGCGGCGCGGAGCTGATCGGGCGTGGGGGCGGCGACCGGACCGAACATGCGGATCACGTTGAAGGGAAGCCAGGGCCGGTCGGCGAGCGACACGGACGTCGGAGACGTCGTCGGCCGGAGGAGTCGTCGCAACACTGGTGCGGATCCCTACTTGGCAGGAAGGACAGAGTTGACCAGGCTGAAGTCGGCCGACTTCGCGGCCATTCGGTGAGCCAGCTGGTAGAAGCGGCTCGCTGAACCGAGGTAGAAGCGTTCGTACAGTTCCGATCGCCCCGCCAGCCCCGTGCCCACGAAGTCCCAAGCCAGCCGGAACAGAGCGGTCCGATCGGCGGCAGTCATGCCGTTCGCGCCCTGGTAGTAACGGTCCAGCAGCGGACGCAGCGCGGGATTCTCCAGCTCCGCCTGACACGGCGTGGCGAGCAGGCTGTGGCTGCCGAGCAGTTTGATGATCTCGTTGACCCGGGGGAACCACCGCGGCAGGGTGGGACGCAGTGCCATCAGGGGGGGCTCGTCACAGAACCAGACTCCGGCGCCCCATTCATGGGCGCCCCCCTCGGCCGCAGCCAAGCAGCTGCGGGTCATCTGGAGATAGGTCCAGATCTCGCCGAGCTGCTCCAAGGCCTGCGGTGAGGTGTTGTTGACGGCTTCGGCCATCTTCGTGGCGAGCTCCCAGGCGAACTGGAGCTTCGTCGCCGCTCGGATTGTGGTCTGCTGCATCATGTTCGCCGTCCACCCGGACCTCTGCCCGACCTGGTTGTAGAGGTCGACGTTGCCGTCCAGGAAGACCCGGGACCGGGGGACTTCGACGTCATCGAAGATGACGACGGCGTCCTGCTCGTCGAACCGGCTCGACAGCGGGGCGTCGGTGACCGCTCCTGACGAGGAGTAGCTGTCCCGGCACATGAGTTTCAGGCCCGGGGTCGACAGGGGAATGGCGAAGATCATCGCGTACCGCTCCGTGCCCTCGCTCAGTGGATAGCCCGGGTAAACGAGCATCTCGTCGGCGAAGGGAGCGAGGGTAGCCAGTGCGCGGGCCCCCCGCACGATGATACCCTCGGAGGTGTCGGCCACCTTGTGGACGACGATCTCGCCACCGCCCGCTGCGGTCTCCGGCTGGGAGCGATCAATTGTCGGGTTGACGATGGCGTGGGTCAGTGCCCAGTCGTTGAGCCTGACCTGCCGATGATATTCGACAAGGTTCACTGTCCCCTCGTCGTTCCCGTCCCGGGACCACACGTCCGTCCGCCCGGCGAAGCCCGCGAGCGTGACGTTGACATAGTCGGGGCTGCGTCCCATTAGCCCGAGTGTCCGCTGCGCGATGCACTCGATCGCGATATGCCGACGGGCGAGGTCCGCAGCCGAACGAGGGATCAGATGAGTCACCGGAGTCGGCTCGCCGGTCTCCGGATCGGTGTCCAACAAAAGATCGCTGCTGTCCTGCTGAAGATCGAACAGCCCTGCGAGCATGGTCGCAGCCCCCGCTGTCGCCGGATGTGTTGTAACGTCATCGATACATTGTCCACCGAGCCAGACCTCGCGGCCGTCCAGCAACCCCGCGAGGAACTCTTTGCCCGTACGCGCGCCCATCTTGGTCCCGCCCCCCCCAGATATTCAGACAAGGCCACTCTACATACCGGCGATTAGCCGGCTGCGGGGGGCCTCGGTTTGCCATTTAACTTGCTTGCTTCCGAGCCCCTGCACCTGCCGTCTCCTTCTCGATCTTCCTGGCGACTTGGTGGCGGCTCGTCGCTGGTTGGGGTCTGCCGCTGGGCCTCTCGGGGCCGGGAGTGGGTTTTCGGGCGGAGGTCGTGGAGCATGCCCAGGCGCCGCTCAGGGTACAGGTATGCACCGGGCTCATCAGGTAAACTCGAAACCATCGGCCGCGGCGAAGGTGACCCCACGGTAGCCGTGGGGTGCTGGCCCACTCCGCGTGTGATGAGGATTTCGTTCCGGCGAGCGCCGAACGGCCGGGTGCAGGATAGGTCCGTGCGGCGCCCAGGGGCTGAGCAGAACCGCAGGTAGGGCCCGTGTATCCACCGCCGGGCCACGTATCATGAGTCGGTCACGTCCCGATCTTCCTCCTACAGGATTGGGGCGCGGAGGCTACGGCACTCGGTCCCGGATGTACCGCCGAGAAGGGCAGGTGAGATATGTCACGGCCTTTCGTTCGCCCCTGTCGACTGGCTCTGCCAGCCAGCTTCGAAGGGAGACGGCGGTGCCGTCGGTGGATCGCCCCGGCGGATGGGTCGGGGCGTCGTCCGGCAACAGCACAGCTCCGGTACGATTCCGCGGCGGCGACCGGGCCGGCGAGAACGCGGCCGCGGGACGGGAGTGACGTCGCCGGTGGCAGGCGGTGGCGAGGGGAGTTGAGGATTTCCGGCGTCGGGGGATTCGACAGCGTCGCATCAGCAGGCAGGAACTCGGGGGACCTGATGGATATCGTGCTCGTCACACCGCGCTTCTTTCCGCATCTCGGCGGCATCGAGATTCACATTGCTGAACTCGCCCGGCGGTTCGTCGACGCCGGTCACCGGGTGAGTGTCGTGACGCAGGAGGATGGGCGTCCGCCGGTGGGTCCGCCTGATCCGCCGGGCGTCGTGGTGCGGCGGTTCCGGAGCTTTCTCCCGTTCCGAGGCCAGGGGGTCTCGGTGGAGCTGTGTCAGTACCTGCGGCAGGGCGCATATCGAGGATCGGTAATTCATCTACATAATTACCATGCTCTGGTGACGCCGTTCGCGGCGATGGGCGCTTCGCATCCACTGGTGGTGACTCCCCACTATCTCGGGCGCGGAACCACCCTCGGTACCCGGGCCCTGCACGTCGGGTACCGGGCGCTCGGCCGCCGGCTCATCTCGGCGGCGGACGCCGTCATCTGCGTCTCCCAGGCCGAGGCGGACATGCTTCGCGGCGACCTCCGCATGACGACCCTGCCGACGATCGCGGTGATACCCAACGGGGTCCAGGTGGCCGCGATCCAGGCAGCCGAGCCTGTGTCCCAGGAGGGCAAGCTGTGTCTCATGGCCTGCCGCCTCGAGGGGTACAAACGTCCAGATCTCGCCATCCGCGCGCTGGCGGCCCTCGGTCCGGACGTGCGTCTCGTCATCGCGGGCTCGGGCCCGGAGCGCGGCGCTCTCGAGGAGCTTGCCGGGTCCCTCGCAGTGCGGGACCGGGTGATCCTGCTCGGCAGGATTCCCTCGGAGGAACTCGCGCGCTGGTATCGACGGGCCGAGGTGGTCCTGGCCCTGTCCGATCGTGAGTGCTTCGGGCTCACCGTGGCCGAGGGCATCGCCGCGGGCGCCGCGGTGGTGGCCACCGACATCCCCGCCCACCGCGAGGTGGTCGCGGGAACGGGATATCCCACCTCCGCCCTGATTCCGGTGAACGCCGCGGCCCAGGTGGTCGCGCGCGCCGTGCGGGCCGCCCTGGACGATCCGCCGGCGCCCGTCCGGATGCCGCCTGACTGGGACGCGGTGGCCGCCACCACCCTCGATCTCTACGCCGCCGTGTCCTCGGCGTCGTGAACCCCGCCGCGGCGCGGCGAATCGGCGGTCCTCACCTTGCCCGCGTCGAGGCCGCAGTCCGTTTCGCCGCCAGGACCGTCTCATAGACGTCGATCAGATCCCTGGTGACCTGGGCGGCCTTGAAACGGGGGGATCGTTCCAGGCCGCCGCGGGCGAGATCCCCGCGCAGCTTCGGGTGGGCCAGCAGGCGGTCGAGCGCATCGGCGAGCGCCGAGGCGTCTCCGGGTGGAATCCGCAACCCGGACACACCGTCCTCGACGATGTCACGCAGCCCGCCGATGTCCGACACAACGATCGGGGTACCGCACGCCATCGCCTCGACTGCGACCAACCCGAACGGTTCGGCCCAGCGGGAGGGCACCACGCCGACCGTGGCCGCCCGCCAACTGGCCAGCACCTCCTGATGGGGGACCTTCGAGCGGACAAGGACTCCCGGCCGATCGCCGACGTCCAGATCAGACCGTGGAATGCCGAGCATCACCAGCGGCACCGGGACAGCCAGCCGACGGTGGGCCTCCAGCAGGACGTCGACACCCTTGTGCCGTCCCAATGCGCCGACGAACAGCAGGAAAGGTCCGGTGGGCAGAAAGGCGGGCCTGGGCTGCGTCTCACCGATCCGGCCGACGTCGTCGGAGATGAACGGCGGGATGATCGTCATCCGGTCCCGGATCGCCGGAAGAGCGGCCGACACGGAGTCGCGGACCGCCAGACTGATCGGGAGGAAACGGTCGACGCGGCTGAGCAAGGGGCGGCTGGTTATCAGGCCCAGCGTGAGCGCCACGCCCTTCGCTGAACCATAGGTGGCCGACGCACACGGTACGCAGCGGCGGATGGACGGTCCACCGCAGTGCTCATCGGCCCTGGTCAAGGTCTTGCCGGCGCAGATCAGACCGTATTCGTGCAGATGGACCACCAGGCCGGTGGTCGGCGGCAGGCGAAGCGGAAGGCAGGAATGCACCATCCAGCCGTGGGCGTGGACGATGTCCGGTCGCCAGGAGCCCACGAGGTGCGTCAGGGCCCGGAGGAGGGGCGGATCGGGCACGGTGGGGTGAAAGAAGTGGGACGGATCCGCGGCGAACCGGCGCAGATGCCGGGTGAGCCCGCGCAACCGGTGGATTTCGACGCCGTCGATCCGTTCGTGGGCCGGTGCGCCCGGCAGGTCCAGCGTCGCCACCCGGACCTCGTGGCCGCGTCGGACCAGGGCCCGGGCGATGTCTTGGACGGCGCTCTCAATCCCGCCCAACGCGGGCGGGTAGCCGTCGCTGACCAGCAGCACTCTCATGTCAGACCTCCGCCTTCGCAGGTCTGCCATCGACCCGCCCGTAGAGATGAGGGAAACCGTGGGGATGAGGGAAACGGGATACTCGGGCCACCCCGGGCCGTGCGGCTGGCCTGGGACGGGATCGGATCGTGGTAGCGGTGTCGACTGCCCGGCGCGCCGACACCTGCCCCGCGCCGGTGCCGTCCGCCGGACCGGCCCGGTCCGGCGCCGCGGGAGCGGTAACGCGAGGAGAAGGCGAGGATGGCCAGTGCACCACCCCCTTGCGCGAGTAGCCAGGCCGCCCCGGCACCACTGATCCCCCAGACCGGCAGCAGTGTCCAGGCCAAGACGAGCACCGCGACCAGCATGGCGACGTTGAGCATGATCGCGGCTCGTAGGTCCTTCACCGCGCGCAGAAAGGCGATCGCGAGATTGGTGACCGCGTCCGGCAGGACGGACGCGGTCAGCAGGAGCAGCAGCACCCTGCCCTGTGCGGGGTAGTCCGGACCGAAGATCCGGAGGAAGGTGCTGCCGAACAGGACGAAGGCGACGGACAAGGGTCCCAGGACGACAACCAGGATCCGCACCGACCGGCGCATCGCGGTCGACATCTGTCGACGATCCACACTGGCCTCGACCAGGAACGCCGAGGCCACTGCCGGGCTGATCATGAAGAAGGCGCTGCCGAGCATCCAGGTCGCGTAGAAGTAGGCACCGAGTTCCGGTCCCAGCCGCACGACGACCATCAGTGGCAGCAGGTAGGGGCCGAGTGAGCCGGCGACCGTGATGACATGGTTGCCGACAAGCGCCCGGGCCAGGGTCCTGACCTCGGCGAGCACGCCGGCGGATCGTGGATGCAACGCGCGGCCGGCGCGCAGTAGCAGGCCGGCCGCAATGAGTGTGGACAGGCACATGGCGGCGACCCAACCGGTCAGGACACGTGTCGTCGCGGCGAGACCGGTGACCGGAATGAACAGGAACCCCGTCTTGGCTATGTTGAACACGAGGGTCCGGATCATCTGCACGGGGCTGCGGTGTTCGCTGAGGGCCACGGCGTCGAGCAGCGAACCCAGTCCGGTCGCCACCGTGCCCACGACGAAGGCGGACCCCAGGGAGACCGAGCCCAGGTCGGCCAGATCCGCCGAGAAACGCGGCGCGACCAGCACCACGCCGATGCCCACGACGCCGGAGATCACGGTGGTGACGAGTGTCGCGGCCAGCAGGGTCCGGCTCCAGGAAGCGTCGTCGCGGCGCGTCGGCAGAATCGTGATCAGGCCCGTGCCGAATCCGGAGCAGGCGAGCACCGCTCCGGCTGTCATGACGTTGGTGATCGCGCCGACGAGTCCCGTTGTGGCCGTCGATTCGGTGCGCGCCAAGACCAGCCAGAACAGATAGCCGACGAGCGCCCCGCCTGCGGTGCTGCCCGCGACGAACAGGGTGGCTGACGTCATCCGCCGGCCGCTCTGCCGCGCGTCGCCGATCAGCGACGCGGCGGGCAGGTACCTCAGGAGGGCGGTCGGCTCGTCGTCTGCGATGCGGCCGGTGCCTGCGCCGTGGTCTGGACGTAGAGGATGAGCTCGCGGTCCGGCTGCGAGGGCATCCGCATCCGCAGTTCCACTCGATAGGTACCCGGCGCGGTCGGCGCGACGAACGTCGTGGAGCCGGTCAACGCCGTCGGCGTTACGGCCGTGATAGCCGTCGTGGAGGCTGTCGGCCGGCCACCGACGAGAACCTCCGGGCTGGTGCGTACCAGGTTTCGGCTGGACACCGAGTATTTCCACGAGAGCGCAACCGTCCTGGCCGGGGGGCCATCGAGGACACCGGGTATAAGGGCCGACGGGCCGTCGAGGGCGAAGTTCGTGTACGTGTCGTTCCTGGCCGGCTGCATGGCGAGGGCGACGAGCACCGACGCCACCACACAGCCGGCGAGGACGATCGTGCCGGCCACCGTGGCCGCCGCGTGGCGACGACTGAGGAGCGGGATGGTTGTCGTGGCCGAGGACGGTGTCCGCACCAGCGCGCACCCGAGGGCGACGATGACGATTCCAGCGTGGATGAGGACGAGAGTGCCCCGGTTGAGCCCGCCTCCAGTGAGGTTGGCGGCCAGTGCAGCGCCGAGTAGCGAGACGATTCCGGCGAGCGGGTAGAGGAAGCGCAGGACTGGAGTGGGAATCATCTCGTCTAGCCGCGACGCCGTCCCGGGCGGCGCGACCGCGGTCGTCAGCAGGAAGCCGGCGCCGCCGATGATGAGCACCAGCCCGACCAGGCGTGGCGCGGCTCCCGGCGCGGCGAGGCAGAGCAGGTAACCGATGGCGACGGCGGCGCCAGCGAGCCCCTCGACCGTGCGGACGCCGAGGTTGGGTCCCGGCCGGGTGTAGGTCGTGGCTGTCACCCGTTTACCCCCGTGGTGAGGCGTTGCCCGAAAGCCGCATAGTCGATGCGGTAGATCGCGAAATTGTCGCTGGAGAAGATCTTTGTCGACCAGGGGGACTGGTTGAACCGTTCGAGTACCGCCGGCTTCACCGGGAGCTCGATAGGCGGTTCGCTGTTATTGAGCAGCGACACGCCGAACGGGGCCTCGCGGGCCATGTTCAGGTCAATGAAGAAGTAGTAGTAGTCGCTGGATGACAACTGATTCCGAAGTGTGACGGGTGGGTCATCGGCGGATTCGAAGATCTGCCAGACCGGGAAACCTGACGACGGCACGGCAGGTACCGCTCCGCCGTAGGCGACGAGCGGTTCTAGAGCGTACCGGTCCACGACGACTCGGACGGGTCCGAGATGCTCACCGAACCATTCCGAGGCGGTCCTCGTCTCGAGGTTCTGGGCGCGCGACTCCGACCCGAACCGGTAAGGCCCCGGAAAACGATAGGGATCGTTCAGCCCGCCGCCGACGTTGCCGATCAGAACCACGACGAAAGCCGGGAGGACGATCGCCGTGGGCGGCACCCGAACCAGGGTCAGCGGACGGAGGGTGCGCCGTGGACCGGTCTGCCGTTCGGGGTCGAGTAGCCGGATCGTCGCCAGGGCAAGCAGGACCGCCAGCCCGGCGTAGGTAAAGGCCCACGAGCGGCGGGCTCCCTCCGCCCCACTCGGGGTGAGGACGAAGGGCACCGATGGGAAGTAGATCAGGCCGAAGAGAACGACTCCGAAGAAGGCCGCCGCGAAATGCCGCCGCGTCCGCCACAGCTGGACGCAGCCCAGCACGGAGAATCCAAAGATCACCAGTGGGGCGGCAGCCGTCAGCAGGCGCTCGTAGACCGGCTGGGCGGTCACCGCGAGAACAGCGCGGCGACTCTGGGCACTGCCTGAATCCGAGCCGAACAGCTGCTGGGTCGCGTTGCCCGCGTAGGGCGAGAGGTACGGGACCGTGCCGGGCGCGACGAAAACCACCCAGAGTGTCGCGGTCGTGGCGAGCGCGCCGAGGAGCACCCACCACTGCCCGATCGGTTCCTGGCTGGGCCGGCCGCGCCATCGCAGCCGCAGCACGGTGGTCACCAGCGCCATCAGTAGAAGGAAGCAGATGAGAATCAGCGTGGTCAGGTGGTGGGTCACCACGCAGCAGGAGGCTGCCACGATCGCGAGACCGGTCAGGTGGCGCCGTGGCGTCGGCGTCGCCGCCCGGCTCGCGGTGAAGGCCAGGGCAAGCGCCCAGAGAAAGAACGAGATACCCACGCTCTCGTACGCGAACTGAGTGTCGAAGTACATGTAACTGGAGTTGGTCATGTAGACCAGAGCCCCGATTCCCCCGGCCCGGGCGCTGCCGAGGAGGGTGGACACCAGCTGCATGACCGCGACGGCGGCGAGCACATGCATGCTGAACATCAGCAGTTCCGCGCAGTGCCAGATGCTCAGCCCCGTCAGGCGCACGAGGATGGTAGTCAGCGCGTGGGTCCCCGGAAAGTACTCGATGATGGGGATGACGCCGTTTGGCTGGAACAGGTGACCGGTTCTCAGGATGTCGTAGGTCTCCCGCCAGTGCGCGAACTCGTCGTGGTAGACCGGCTCCGAGGGGTTGCGCAGGAACTTGGGGAAGAAGGTGAACGCGGCGAAGACCAGCACCGCATGCAGGCGGTCGCCGAAGCTCGCGCGTCCCGAACCCAGAACGAGGGCCACTGGAACCGCGACGATCAGGACACCGACCCAGAAGAGCGTGTAGTAGCGGATCGGAGCTCCGCCCGTGGCGGCC
>NZ_CDXDOR010000044.1:32534-36686 GCF_978021225.1 Frankia sp. CeTa3Moorea
GGCCGCCACGGACAGCCAGAGCTGTCTGCGGCTTGGCGAGTGAAGGCTCAGCCGATTTCTTCTCGGCTTCACGATGACGGCTCGGTCCAGGACGACCGTCTCGTCGGGGTCGGCCATCTCTGCCCTCGGATCAGCCTTCATGCAGATCACCTGAGCGGGTCGATGTTTTCCTGCTCCGGATGATTCGTGAGCTGATTCGTGTGTTCAACGTTCTCTGCGTCGTCCGGCCGGAGCCGTTCGCAGCGGCGTCGGCCGGGGTGGTCCGATCCGTGGTGGCCAGCCGGGTGCCCCGATCCGACGAGGGCACCAGCGCGTCGTAGAGTTCCCGGTAGGCCGCGCGCGTGGTATCCCAGGTGTGTTCGGTCGCGAACCGCTCCGCGCGCCTCTCGGGGAGCTTCCGGATCGCCGCCGCGAGCTTGTCGAGGTCGTGGGGCGGAACGAGGGTGGCGCCCTTGTAGTCGCGCGCGGCCTCGGCGAGCCCGCCGACCTCGTAGAGGATCACGTGTAGGCCGTGGCTCATCGCGATGTGCAGGGGACCGCTCGAGCTGCCGCGCCGGTAGGGCAGCACGAGTGCGTCGGCGGCGGCGAAGAACCGTGCGGCCTCGCCGTCGTCCACGTACCGGTTCACGAAGGTGATGCGGTCCCGGTGAGGACTCTCGGCAATGAGCCTGCTCGGCAGGTCCCAGTCCTCCCAGGTCTCGCCGACGACGGTCAGCGTGTATTTTTCAGCCTCCACCCGGTCGAGGCTGTTGAAGACCATCACCAGGTCCTCGAGTCCCTTGTACGGTCGGATCAGCCCGAAGAAGAGCAGTCGGGTCGGCTTCACGAGCGGCTGGGCCGCCCCGTGGACGTCGATGGGATCGTCGGACATCGTGCTGTCGACGGTGAGGAGTTGGTCGTAAGGCCCGTGCGGGGCCCGCTCGACTCTGAGGTGTCCGAGGTCAAGGACGGAAGCTAGTTGATCCGCGTCGTGCTGGTTGTGGACCAGCGCGCCACCGGCCAGCCGCACCAGGACCGGGAGTAGGCGTTGGGAGTAGATGCGGGCTGGTGCGAAACGCATCTCGCCCGGATCTTGCACCTCATGAAACTCGATCACCATGGGGATCCGGCGGAGACGGGCGATCAGGGCCAGCGCGAGGTAGGTGTGCAGGACCGCGGCGGTCCACCACTGGAGAACGAGAAGCCGCGGGCGTCGTTGGACGAGGAAGACGGCGGCCCGGGCCAGTGATGGCGCCCAATACCAGTCGATCCCGTCGAGGACTGTCACCTTCTTGTCGTAGGACAGACTGGTCAGCTTGGCGCCGACCCGTCGATGGCCGGGATACAGCCGTTCCGGCAGAAGCCGACGGATCAGGATGACGTTCATCTCGAACTCTTCGGCCAGTGCATTGCTGAGCCGGCATGAATAGACGCTCAACCCACTGAGAAAACGAAACCCCGGCCCGACGACGCATATGCTTCCGCTGGTTCCGGTCTTCTTCGCTCCGTCGGGACTGCCGATATTCACTCTGTCCTCGCTTCTCGTCCGCGGCGCGGCAGAACTCGGTTGCGGCGGTGGCAGACTCGGTCCCGTGCCGTCGGGCTGTCGCTGGGGGCTGTCATCTGGGATGCGGATGCCTGGTGGAGAGCTGGAGAACCGATCCGCCCGCGGGGAGAGGATCTGGAACGACGCGCTTGGCGCTCGGCATCCTCGGACCTGCCTGAGCGGATCTGTCTGAGGGGACCTACAGGGCGGTCCCCAGCGGATGTCGATGATTCCATGCTTGGCGCCGTCTCGACCCCGTCGCTTCTCCAAGGATTATGTGAAGAAAACATGTCGGCATCCACCCCCGCATCAGGCGTTCGCGACGCGACCCATCTGACATCCGCCGTCCGATCGAGTGGCGAAATACGTTCGGCGCCCCCCCGCGGCATGCGCGTCGTTATTTTGTGGATCTCACCCGCTGAGTATCGATGTTGGAAGTCGACTTCTCCTCGATATCATTAATTTTCCTCGGTGTCACGGTCATCTGCCATTGAAGTGGGCCACGCCACATCGCGGGGAGCAAAGTGGCGAAGCGCTTTCGGTCCCGATGCGCGCGGGGAACCTCCGATCGGAGGTCCCCGGCGTCGGTGGTGCGGTCGAAAAGTACGAGCCGTCATTCCGGGAGGCGGTCCACCGGAAAAATCGGTGTCCCCGGTCGTGGGAACGAAACGGCGGGCGCTGGAGCGCCGTCACGTGGACCTCGGGATTGCGGGATTTCCGGGCGCCGTGGGAGCCGACCAAAATACCGTCACCCGTTGCCCGGGATGCACGACGGGTGGCCGGACCGGAGCTCATCTCTCGGTGAACGGCCGGACAAACGGCTAACGATCTCGAGGGGAAACGGAGAAGAAGTATGTGCTCACGCGCGGTCCACCTGGCGACGACCGGGCGACCGGCGCGGCCGAGAGCCGGCGGTCGCCGGCCGCGCCGGACAGGGAAGAACCGGTATGCCGCCGCGACGGACCGTGCAGGTGGATCCGCCCGCCGGTGGGCGCGAAAAAATACGATGTGGCATGGTCACTTGAAACGTCCCCCCAACGAAAGTCCCGTTCCGGCTGACCCGCACCTGAGAGCACGAACGGGTCTTCAGCGCGGATCGGAGATTCTCCGCGAATCCTAACAGCAACTGCGCAGACACCTCTCCGGGTGGCAGGGACTCCTCAAAGTCGCGTGACCGTGCGTGATGGTTCTTGAGGGAGTGGCTGGCTGTTGGGGACGGTGCCGGGGTGGTGGTTGGGGGCCCCGGGGTGGTGGACGAGAGCCGTCGGCAGCCACGCTGGGTGACGATCTCTGGGGCTGCCATGGGCTGATGGTGGGCGGCCCGTGATTGATCAGGGGGCACGGCCTCCGATGGCATCTGGGTGTCGAATCCGATCCGCCCCAGAAGGCCGTGCCCGTGTCTTCATCATCCCTGATCCGTCACCTCTGCCTGACCCTGGGCTGCCAGAACGACGCCCCGCCGCTGGTCACGGGTCCGCCCTCGGTCGAGCTGGCCGTGTCCCTGGCGGCCGTGTTCGCCCACACGCGCGACCGCCGTGGCGCGCGCGGGCTGCGCCATCGCCTGCCGTCGCTGCTGGCGGCCCTCACTCTGGCGATCGCCTGCGGCAAGGCGAAGATCGAGCCAGCGGCCCGCACCGTCGCCGGCTGGGACCAGCCGGTCCTGAAGGCTCTGGGCTGCCGGCGTAACCCGACCACCGGCCTGTTCGAGGCGCCCTCCACGTCCACCCTTGGCCGGCTGCACGAGGCCGTCGACATCGTCGCGCTCCAGACCGACCTGACCAGGTGGGCGGTGACCTGGGCACTCGTCGGCCGGACAGTGCCCGGGGAACTGGCCGACCCGGCGCCGCCGGAGAAGAAGGCCCGCCGCCCCCGGCCATCCCGGGCGGACCGGCCGCGCCAGGCCCGCGACGGCGGCCAGGTCGCCGCCGCGCCCCAGCACCCGTTCCTGTCCCCGGCCGTCCTGGTCGACCCGGCCCACCGGCCCACCCGGCCGGCCGTCGCGGTCGACGGGAAGGAACGGCGCGGCGCGCGCCTCGGCGGCGGCCGCAAGGTCCACCTGGTCGCCGCGATCACGCACTTCACCGGCCAGGTCCTGGGCCAGGAACGCGTCGCCCGCGCCGGCAAAGCCAACGAGGTCAGCCACTTCGCCCCGCTCCTGACCCCGCTGCCCCTCAAGGATGTGATCGTCACGGCCGATGCTCTCCAGACGACTCATCCCAACGCCCGGTTCCTGCGCGAGACCAAGAAGGCGCACTACCTGTTCCCGGTACTCGGCAACCAGCCGACCCTGAACAGCCTGCTCAACGCCCTGAACTGGGCCCATGTCGATGTTGTCGCGGCCACCGTCGAGAGCGGCCACGGCCGGATCGAGACCCGTACCCTGCGTGTCCTGCCCGTCCCGGCCGGGGTTCAGATGGCCGACGCCGCCCAGGTCGTGCTCATCGAGCGTTACGTCACGACCTGGAAGAAGGGCGTGCCACGCACCCGCGCGGAGGCCGTCCTCTACCTCACCAGCCTCGGCCCGGACGACACCACGCCCGCCGACCTGCTCGCCCACGTCCGCGGCCACTGGACCGTCGACATCTGTTCATCAGACTGCACCTGTGAGTAGGGGCGTGTAAGAACAA
>NZ_CDXDOR010000045.1:0-34550 GCF_978021225.1 Frankia sp. CeTa3Moorea
GGGTGCCCCGGGGGGAGCGGGCGGCCATGACGGAGCGGAGGGTCCGGGCGGCCCCGGCGGGCCACCCGGACCGGTCAGTCCCCCGAAGCGAGGGGGAACCGTGGGGACCGGCGGGCCCGGTGGCAGAACCGGACCTTGCGGTCTGGAACCCGACAGCGGTCCCGAGCCCAGGGCCGACGGCGGTGAGACCGGATTCGTGTAGGGCGGAGGCGACAAGGCATGCCCCGGCCCCACCCCTGGTCCCGGTCCTGGGTGTAGTGGATACAGGATGGTCCGGTCAGGCTCGTCCGGGTCTGGATCGGGGCCGCTCCCTGGCCGCGGCGAGGCCGGCGGTGGCTCGGACACCCGCGACGCTTCGTCGTCGCCTTGGCCGGGGCTGGGCACGGTTCCTCCCGAGATGGGTGACAGGTGCAACCCCAGCGTAGGCCCCTCACCGCTCGGATATGGGCGATGTCAGGCTACTGCATCACAAATACTGCTCTATCACCACCCGCCCGGCCGAAGGCAAGCAGGCAAGATCGAAGCCACAGCAAACAGCACCCCGCCGTGCGGACGTGGCCGCGTCCCGGCGGCGTCCACCGCGACGTCAGGCCTTGGGCACCGGATCGAAATTACTCCACCATTCGTACAGGGCCGCCCCGTCGGGGCCGGTCGCCATGAAGGAGACCAACGTGGAATTGTAGGACCAGAAGATGAAGTGATCACCGTCACGCACGTTGCAGACGGCCGTGCCCTGGGTCGCACCCTCGTGGAAGTTCCAGGTGAAGACCTCGTCACCGCCCTGCTCGCATTTGCCGCCGGTGGTGGTGACCAGGGACTTGCGCACCTCGACGTCGCTGTTCAGATCACTGGTGGTCGCGTAGGAGTAGGCAGCCACCACCTTCCCATCATCCGAGTTGCAGAATAACGACGCCTTGATGTGGCCGCCCTCGGCTTCGCCGTTGGGCTCGCAGTCCGTCATCACGGACGAGTCGAGCTTGGCCAGCAGGGCGTGCTGCGCCGGGGTGAACCGCGCCGAGGGACTCGGACTCGCGCTTGGACTTGGACTTGGACTTGGCGAGGGCGATGACGATGGGTTTGTCGAGGTCGGTGAGGCGCTGGGGCTGTCGGGCGCGGTCACCGTGCCCGGGTTGTCGGAACCTCCGGAGAGGAGCACAACCGGAATAATGATCAGGAGGAGTGCCGCCGCCACCGTCGCAGCGATGATGGTGTTACGCCGACGTTGAGAGCCGCCGGGCCGGGGGGGCGCCCCCGGCGGCGGATAACCTCCGTAACCGCCCGCCGCGGGGTAGCCCTGCTGCTGATACCCTTGGTGGTAACCCAGATCTTGGTGGTAACCCGGCTGATAGTTCTGCTGATATGCCTGTTGCGGATAACTCTCCGTGGGATAGCTGTTGGCGGGATAATCCTGCTGCCGGTAACCCTGGCCGTAGCCCTCGCTGGGTGGGTAGCCCCCACTGGGTGGGTAGACCGCCGTCGGGGGGTACTGATCGGTGCCGCGGTACGGATTCTGTGCGTACTGGTTCTGGGGATACTGGTTCGGAGGGTTCTGGGAGTACTGTTCCGTGGGCGGGTAGCCGCCGGGCTGGTTGACGCCGGGTGCGCTGTTGCCGAGCAGGCGGGTCTCGTCTTCGTCGCCGAACGGTGCCGAGCCCGCGGAGTACGACGAGGCGGAATAAGAACCACCAGCGTTGCCGTCAACCCGTTGGGTCTGGGCGTCCGGGTCCTGGGGGCCTGGGCCCGGTGACTGCATGACGTCCTCCTGCGCTGCGCGAAGAGCGGCCCCGGCCCGCGCTCGTGATCTTGCGGATCCCGCCGTGGTGCTGGGCGGTTCTCGTAACCGTCCAGCTGTGTTAGAACGGGACGGACCGCCCCGTTCGGCCCAGGTCGGGCTCGATGCTCGATGTTAGGAGCTTTGCGTTCGGAGGGGGATCCCGGGTCGTCTTGTAGACAAGGTGTCGGATCAGGCCGCGTAACGGATCACGATGTCGTCGACGATCATCTCCAGGAACGTCTGATCGACCGGATCTCCGGTCAGCAGCACCCGTTGGAGGATGACGGCGGTTCCGAGTTCTATGAGTACCGTGCGGTCGACGTCCGGGCGGACCTCGCCACGGGCGATCCCGCGTTCGATGATGGCCTCCGAGCTTGCCTGGCGTTGCATCCAGAGGCCGCGGCGCAGGGCGTCGCGCAGACCGGGATTGCGCGGCATCTCCGAGATCAGTTCCGCGAGGATCCGTCCCCGATCGCCGCGGATCGTGTCATGGAACGAGGTCAGGAACTCAAGGATGTCCAAGCGGAGGGAGCCGTTGTCGGGTACCGGCATCCGCTGCTCGGTGAAGGCGTTGACCGCGTCCATCACCAGGGCGAGCTTTGACGGCCAGCGCCGGTAGATGGTGGCCTTTCCGGCTCGCGCCCGGGTGGCCACCCGGTCCATCGTCACACCGTCGTATCCGACCTCGGCCAGAAGGTCGAGGGTGGCGGTGCGGATCGCCTGGTCCCGGCTCTCGTCGCGAGGTCGGCCGCCGGGGTGCGACGACGCGAGCGAGGACGGGGTCACGACACACCCTCCAGGTTGCTGCGGACTGGACGGCGCTCCACGCGGCGTTCCCGGTAGCCGACGTGTCTCGCTGGATGGAGGGCTGTGGGCGCGCGGCGCCAGCATGGCCCGCCGAGCGTAGCCCACCGGCGAAGGTTCGGGAACCGTTCGGTATCGGAACTAGGTTGTTTCCGACTTGTCTGCCGGGGACGGCGGGAGGGCGGAACGTCCTGTTCCGCTGTCGTGCCGTGTCGGCGGGCGTGTTGGGCGCCCGGGGGTGGCGGCGATGCGCGGCGCACCTGAAACGGCCGGTCCGGTGCCGGACGAGGCGGCGGAATGTGCGTCGGGCCGGGGGCCGCTGGTGCGGTCAGATCCGGCCCGCATGCTCCGGGATGCGCCGACGACCGTCCTGACGGGCTCCGCCGTTCGCGGTGGCCTTGGGATGGTCCGGGTGGAGGAAGACCCACTTCTTGTAGGCCCAGAACCGGAATACGGTGCCCAGCCCGGTGCCGATGATGTTACCGAACAGGTTGAACGCAAGTACGCCCTTGAGATCGAGTACATAGCGTGCGAACCCGAGGCAGCCGAGCGCGATCAGCAACCCGACCGTATTCAGGATCACGAAGAGTGTGTACTCGCGACGTAGACCGGTTCGGGCGCGATGGTTGAACGACCATTGCCGGTTCCCGATGTAGGAAAAGGTGGCAGCGACCACCGTGGAGACGGTCTTCGCGCTGAGTGGACCCATTCCGAGAAGCGTGTGGCACAGGTTGGAGACAAGAAAGTCGATGGCGTAACACGCGCCGCCGACCAGCCCGAACTTGCCCATCTCGTGGATGAGTACCTGCATCGGTGAGCGGGTCTGTCGGTGTCTCACCACGGGCGACCCCGATCGATATTTACCACTCGGAGAGAGTACCGGCTGCTCCCGCCCGCCCACCGTGCCACCCCCGTCGACGGTGGCGTGGTGGGCGGGCGTGGCGAGGCCGGCTCACCGGCCATGGTGCCGGACGTAGCGGTGAACCCGTCGGCGCGTGGTGGAGTCACCGAGTAGCTGTTCCCATCTTTACGCTAGGTGATGCCATCAATCCGGTGCGGCGGGCAACGTGAGTGGCACAACGTCGGCAAAAGCTCGGGAACGTTGGCGAAGCTGGGCCCATGGACGGCATCCTGGCAGTGGGAGGGTGGGGACCACTGATCGGAAGGACGCATCATCATGATCCGCTCGAGTCGCCGGCCGAGCCGTTGATGTCAACGTCAAGGACCGATGACCACGTGGACACCGATGACCACACTGCTGTTGGCTCCGTTGCCGACGCCCAGGCGGACACCGTGCGCCCCGCGGACACCGTGTGTCCTGTGAGCCCGGTGGAGCCGGTGGGCCCAGTGGGTAGCGCTGCCACGGCGACCGAACTCCTGCTGAGCTACGCCGTAGGTCACCCCGTCCGGCGGCGGGAGGCCGGGCTTCCTGCCCTGCCTGGCGCGCGGCCGCGCCTGGGCGTCGCGGTGGTTGCCTGTATGGACGCGCGGATCCAGGTGGAGGCTCTGCTCGGTCTCGTCGAAGGTGACGCCCACATCCTGCGCAACGCCGGTGGTGTCATCACCCCGGATGTGGTCCGCTCGCTCGCCGTGAGCCAGCACGTGCTGGGAACGACGGAGATCATTCTTTTACACCACACCGGATGTGGTCTCGAAAGGATTACCGACGACGGGTTCCGGGACCAGGTGGAGCGCGAGACGGGCGTTCGTCCCGAATGGGACGTGTATTCCTTTCCCGATGTCAAGGAGGACGTGCGCAAGTCCGTCAGGGTGCTGCGTTCGTCGCCGTTCCTGCAGTCCACCACCTCGGTGCGCGGATTCGTCTACCAGGTGGAGACCGGGGCACTGGTCGAGGTTCTGCCGTAGGGCGGTCCACGGTGGCATGGGATGGGTCGCGTCGTCGGATTGTCGTCGGGTCAAGCTTACCTAGTCCGGTAGGTTCGGTAGGTTCGGTAGGTGGGTCACGCGAGTGGCCGTCCGAGCGCGTGGTAGATCCAGCCGGCATCCCGCCAGACCGCGGGATCTAGGACGTGCCGTCCGTCGATGACGATGGGTCTGCTGACGTGCGGTCGCAGGGCGGCCGGGTCGATCTCGCGGAACTCGCTCCATTCCGTCAAGACCAGGACGATCTCCGCTCCTGCCACGGCCCGTATCACCGAGTCGGTGTAGTGCAGGTACGGGTAGCGAACGCGGGCGTTCGGGATCGCCGCGGGGTCGTACACGGACACGTGGCCGCCGGCGCGGTGCAGCGCGGTGGCCACGTCGAGGGCGGGCGAGTCGCGGATGTCATCGGAGTTCGGTTTGAAGGCGGCACCGAGAACCGCCACCATCCGGCCCGTCGGCGAGCCCCCCAGCGCCTTGGTGGCTAGCGCCACCGTCCGCGTCCGGGCCCGCGTGTTGACGGCGTCGACCTCGGTGAGGAAGGCCAGCGCGGAGCCGACTCCCAGCTCGTCCGCGCGGGCCTGGAAGGCACGGATGTCCTTGGGTAGGCAGCCGCCACCGAAGCCGATGCCGGCCTGGAGGAACCGGGGCCCGATCCTGGGGTCGTGAGCCAGGGCGGCGGCGAGCTCGGTCACGTTCCCCCCGGTCATGTCGCAGATTTCGGCCATCGCGTTGATGAAGGAGATTTTCGTCGCGAGGAAGGCGTTCGCGGCGACCTTCACGATCTCGGCCGTGGCGAAGTCGGTGACGATGACGGGTGTGCCTTCTTTGATCGTTCTGGCGTAGACCGCCCGCAGCCGTGCCTCGGCGATGCCACCCGGGACGACCCCGAAGACCAGGCGGTCCGGCCGCAGGGTGTCGTCGATGGCGGACCCCTCCCGGAGGAACTCGGGATTCCACGCAAGTTCCGCGCCCGGGGCGCCGGCGGCAAGTCGTCCGGCCAGCCGGGCCGCGGTGCCCGTGGGAACCGTCGACTTGCCCACCACCAGCGTCCCGGGCCGCAGCCCGGCCGCGATCAGACCATTCGTCACCGCTTCGACGTGGCGCAGGTCCGTCGCGCCGGAATCGGGCCGTTGCGGTGTTCCCACGCAGATGAAATGCACCTCGGCCCGGTCAGCCGCCTCGGCGAGCGAGCTCGAGAAGACCAGTCGTCCCGCCTCCAGGTTCTTGCGGAGTAGCCCTTCCAGACCGGGCTCGAAGAAGGGCACCTCACCCACGGCGAGCCGCTGCGTCCTGGTCGCGTCGATATCGACACCGATGACTTCGAACCCCAGTTCCGCCATGCACACGGCGTGTGTCGCGCCCAGGTATCCGGTGCCGATGACGCTGATGTGAAGAACCGGTGACGTGCTCACGTTCGAGCGACCTCCGCTACACGTGGTAAAGACCGGCCGCCGCGCTGCCGGCCCTCCCGCCGGGGCAATCTCGTAAGCCCCGGTGAGCCGGACGCACCGGGGAGCGCGTTGCCCCATTCTCGTTGGCCGTCGCGCCGTTCGGTGGTCACGCCGTCTGTGAGCCGTCCGGATGTCGGGTATGGTCATTCCCCATCCGCGGCCCGCTACGGGGGTCGTGCGGGTTTCACCCGAGGCGGGGGAGCGGCAGCGACCGGACCCCCGCGGGCAGTGGGCCGGGCGCGTGCCGCAGGACCGACCGACCGACGGCGGTGATCTTCTCCGTCTCGATGCGCCGCGGGAGCGCGGCGCTGTCGAGATGCCGGCACAGCACGATCGACGAGCCTGCGACCAGGGGAGCGAGCAGCGAGCCGACCAGGCCCTCGGTCGTGGCGAGCGACGCGGTGAACAGCACCCGGTCCGCGGGTCCCAGGTCCCACGCCCCCGCGATCGCGGTACCCGCGCGCAGCAGCGCGGCCTGCCCGGGTGGCGGTGCCGGGGCGGCGAACCGATCGCCGTGCGGGGGCACCTCCGCGGCGTAGTCGAGAACCCCGGCGACGGGCCTGCGCATCCGACCACCCAACGGGCGCAGTGACAGGGCCACGATCTCGTCCACCATCAGGCCGGACGCCTCGTCGAGCCGGTCCTCGGCCACGAACAGCGCGTCGAGGGGGGTCGCGACCGGCAACTCCCCGCCGTCCTTCTCGGTGTCCCCGCCGTCCTGCCCGCCGTCTGCGTCTCGGACGAGGACCACCTCCATCCCGGCTGACCAGGTGGCGAGCAGAATGACCGAACTGAGCCAGTGCGTCGGCAGGTGGACGCCGACCCGGTCACCGATGCCGAGGCCGAGCGTGTCGACCAGCATGTTCGCGGTCTTCGCCACCCAGTTGTCGAAGGTGGTCGCCGAGAATTCCACGCGTTCGCCGGTCGCGTCGTCGTAGAAGGTGACCAGCGGGCGGGCGGGATCGGTGGCCAGCCGGTGCGCGAGGACGGACGCGATGCCGCGAACTCCCGCCGCGGGTGCGGCGTCGGCATCCGCGGCCGGGCCAAGCAGCGTCCGTACGGCGACCAGCCGCGGCACGGAGGCGCTCATGGCGTGCACGAGGTGTCGGAGGGAACGGGACCGACCGGAGCGGTCGCGGCGCCTGTGGCGCCGGCCCCGCCGGTCGCCGGGGCCGGCGTCGCGGTGATGGCGACCGTGGTCGTCCAGGTGTCACCACCGGCGGCCGTCGAGGTCGTCGGGATCCTCGTGTCGACGGTCGCCGCCGCGCCCGGCAGGCCACCGCTGGGCAGGCCGACGTTGGGCAGGCCGACGTTGGGCAGGCCGACGTTGGACAGACCGGTGAAGGTGGATCCGAGGACGAGGACGAGGCCGGCCCCGGAGCGGCCGGCGCCCGCGACGATCCGGCTGCCGGGGATCGTCGCCGCCAGGGTGCGTGCCGCGGCCTCCTGGCCCGGGGGATGGCGTACCTCGGTCAGAGTCTGGCGGGTCGATGTCGCGGCGGTCATCGGCCCAGTGAAGCCGAGTGCCCGCAGTCCGTCGACCGTGCCGGTGGCGAGTCCGGCACGTCCCGAGGCGTTGCGGACGGCGGCGATCGAGACCTGGGCGGGGTCGAGAGTTCGCTGTGCGGGAGGCTTCGTGCCCGCGGGCAGCAGCGGAGCGAGGACGTGGTCGAGGCCGGCCTGATCGACGATGAGTACGGCCCCGTGCGGGGGAATCGAACCCATGTCGTCGACCGCACCATCGGAGCGCAGCGCGATGTGCGTAGGGACTGTCACGAAGTGAATTCTTCCCGGACCCAGCTCGCTGGCCCGCTTCGCGAGCTTGAGTATCGCGGTCTGGTCGAGGCCCTGGTCGATCCGCAGCGCGCCGCCGACCGCCCCGATCAACGAAGTGATCTTGGCCGGGTTGGTGAGCACTCCGGTGCTGGTCGCTGTCGCCAGCAGCTTGGAGAGGAACTGCTGCTGGCGCAGGATGCGAAGGCGTTCGTCCCCGAGCGCGTAGCGGGTCCGGACGAAGGCCAGCGCCTGATCACCGTTGAGACGGTTCTCGCCGAGCCGTCCGCTCCATCCCGACATCGAGTCGTGCAGGTTGCGGGTGCTGCCGTTCGGTAGAGGCGTCACACACACGGTTACGCCTCCCACCGCGTCGGTCATCGCCTTGAAACCGGCGAGATTGATCGAGATGGTATGGTCGATCTTCAGGCCAGTCAGGGATTCCAGCGTGCTGACGAGACCGGGGACGTCCGCCAACTCGAGCACCTCGGTGAGCTTCGACCGGCCGTCGCGGGCGGTGGCCTTCTCCCGCGGCACCACCGGGACGAGCATGTCCCGGGGGAAGGACAGCAACGTGGCCGAGCCGTCCTTGCCGAAGTGGGCGATGATGGTGGTGTCGGACCGGACGCCGTCTACCACACCGTACTGACCCTCGGTACCCTCCCGGCTGTCGTCGCCGAGTAGCAGGATGTTCTCCTCGCCGTCCACGCTCGCTGGGCGGGCACCCTCGATGTCCCAGTCGACGCGCGTGACGGCCTTGTCGAACTGCCGGTAGGCGGCCCACCCGATGGTGCTCAGACCGAGAACCAGCACGGACAGCAGAGCGACGGCTCCAACGGACAGCCGTCGCAGCGGGGAGTGGTGGCGACGGGGCCCACGCGGGTCCAACGCGGGCGGCAGGGCCGGCGGGCGCATGGTATCGGGGCTCACCTGAGTCGAAAGCCCTCCTCGCTCAGGCGGCCGGAGCGGGAGAACCCCCGCCGGAACGCATGCCGCGGCCGTCGTGGTCGTGATGTGGCAGCCGTGTCCGTCTAACTGGACGTTCCGGACGGCCAAGACGTTGCCATGGCAAGCGCGGATGTTCACGGCGGGGTTGATCTCATCTCCGACCGTAGTGTGGACAGCGCGGAATGTGATCGGACGGTCGGGTGAACGATCAGCCAGCCAGCAGTTAGTACGTGCACCCCGAGGTGAGATCCGCGGCCGTCGACGGTGAGGCGGGAGGCGGGTCCGCCGCGGCGGACCCGCCGGTCGCCCCGGCGGCTGTGCCGGTACCACCGGTCGATCCGGCGCCCCCGGCCGCTGGACTCGGGTTCACCCCGTCGTAGGACGTGCCCAGGACGAGGGTGATGTGGCCGGCGGGGACGGAGGCGTCCGCGCGCAACCGGCTGCCGGGCACGTCGGCCTGCACGGCATGGGCGGCGGCCTGTTCGCCCGGGCGATAGCGCACCTGTGTCGTCTCCACCACGCCGGCCTGCCACGTCTGCGGCGGGCCGACCCGGAAACCGGCCTGCCGCAGCTCCCCGGCGGCCGTGGCGGCGAGGCCCCCCACCCCGGCGCCGTTGTAGACGTCGATCAGCACCTGTGCCGGGTCGACCGTCGGGGTCGGGGTAACGGAGGATTCCCGCGTGTCACGGGCCCGCCCGCGTAGCGGAGCGAAGAACTTCTCCAGCGTCTCGGGGTCGTAGAGCTGTACGGAGCCGAACCTCGGCAGCTCCCCCACGGCGTTGCCGCCCTCGGCCGGCGTCGGGGCGTGCACGGGGATCGTCTCGAACCGGATCTGATCGGCGGACATCCCGCGCAGCCGTGTCGCGAGCGCGCGCATGTCGTTCATGCTGGTGCCGTCATCGATGGTGAGCGTCCTGGTCGCGGCCTGAAGCAGGTTCTCCAGCCTGACCGGGTTGGCGAGCACCCCGGTCGTGGTTGCCTGGGTGAAGATGGCGCCGATGAACTGCTGCTGGCGGCGGATGCGATCAAAATCGTTGTCGGGTAGGCCGTGGCGTTGGCGGACGAAGGCGAGTGCCCGCTCTCCGTTGAGATGATTTTTGCCTACCGTGCCCCGCCACTGCGACCACGGATCGTACAGATTGGACTTTCCGCCGTTTGGTAGCGGTTTGACGCAGACGGTGACGCCGCCAATGGCATCGGTCATCTCCTTGAAACCGGCCAGATCGACCGAGACATAATGGTCGATCTTGATGTCGGTGAGATTCTCGATCGTTCTGATCAGGAGACTGGGACCGCCGAGGGTGATCGCCGAGTTCAGCTTGCCGAGGCCGTGCCCCGGAATGCGCACGAGGATGTCCCTCGGAAAGGAGACCATCGTCGTGGTCCCGTCCACGTCGAGGTGGGCCAGCATCGTCGTGTCCGACCGTTCGCCGGTCACCGCTCCCTGGCTCTCGTACTCGCCGCCGGTGCCCGCCCTGCTGTCCGATCCGACCAGCAGGAAGTTCCGGGTGCCCTCCGCGGCCTCCGCCGGCCGGTCCCCGCCGAGCCCGAGGCGGATCCGGTTGATCTGGGCGTCAAAATACTCGTAGGCGGTCCAGCCGCCCACCGCGGCAAGGAGTACCACGGCGGCGAGCATTGCTGCGACTACCGTGAGCAGGCGGGATGCCAGAGACCGCTCCCGGCGAGCGTCGTGTTCGCCGTCGCGGTTCTGGTGGTCGTCGCGGTTCTGGTGGTCGTCCCGGGTCGGATACGGGCCTCGATACGCACGGGCAGTAGGATTCAGACGATTTCGTCGCCGCGGAGGCGGGCCCTGGGACCCCGCGGACAGACGCGGCGGCGCGTCGGTCACCGTGTCCCCCTCCCAGGCGGCCCGAGATGTCTCCTGGGTCTGGAACGATCAGATGCGCGGTAAGGTTTCCCGCCGGCTGGCCGCCCCGAACCCTGCGACTACCCAACGTACCCGTATCGGGCGGGGTGTACCTGTCGCCGGCCCGGTGCGCATGGAAATACCTGTTGCACAGGTGGGTGTTCGCGGTGACATGCGGGCAAAGGTGGATCGATCTGCCATGTGATGGGAATCACATTGGCGGTTACTTTCTGTCAGCTCAAAGCGGCACGATAGGGTTTCGGATCATGAAGGCCCTCGTCCTTGCCGGTGGTTCGGGAACCCGTCTGCGGCCAATCACCCACACCTCGGCCAAACAGCTTGTCCCAGTGGCGAACAAGCCGGTGCTTTTCTACGGCTTGGAGGCCATCCGTGACGCCGGTATCACCGATGTCGGGATCATCGTGGGGGAGACGGCCGACGAGATCCAGGCGGCGGTAGGTGACGGCTCGGCATTCGGGATCCAGGTCACCTACATCCGCCAGGACGCGCCGCTCGGACTGGCGCATGCCGTGCTCATCGCCCGCGACTTCCTCGTCGATGAGCCGTTTGTCATGTACCTCGGCGACAACCTGATTATCGGTGGGATCTCCAGCCTGGTCGAGGAGTTCCGACGGACCACTCCGGACGCCCTGATCCTGCTGACCAGGGTCGACAACCCCTCCGCCTTCGGTGTCGCCGAGCTCGGTGCGGACCGGAAGATCATTCGACTGGTCGAGAAGCCGCTCGTTCCGCCGAGTGACCTGGCGCTCGTCGGCGTCTACATGTTCGGCACCCCCATCCACGACGCCGTGGGGGCGATCAAACCGTCGGCCCGCGGCGAGCTGGAGATCACCGAGGCGATCCAGTGGCTCGTCGACGGCGGATACGAGGTCGCCTCGCACCTGGTCGAGGGTTACTGGAAGGACACCGGCCGACTTGACGACATGCTCGAGACAAACCGCCACCTCCTCGAGTCGATCGAGCCGGCGATCCGTGGCAGCGTTGACGAGCACAGCACGATCGTCGGCCGTGTGGTGATCGAGGAGGGCGCCTCGCTGGTCCGGTCCACCGTGCGCGGGCCGGCCATCATCGGCCGGGACACCACCCTCGTCGATACCTATGTCGGCCCGTTCACCTCGATCTTTCACTCCTGCACCATCGAACGGACCGAGATCGAGTACTCGATCGTGCTGGAGCGGGCGACGATCCGTGGGATCGGGCGGATCGAGGACTCGCTGATCGGCCGGGATGCCGAGGTTGTCCCCTCCGCGGCCCTGCCCAGGGCGCATCGGCTTATGCTGGGCGACCACTCCCGCGTCTCGGTGGCTACGACGGGGACCTGAGGCCCGCTCGGAGCGGATCTCCCTTGCACATCCGCGACGGACTTCGTGGGGCGGGCGTCGGCCGGTGACCGCCTACGCCCGGACCCGATCCCGGACCCGATCCCGGACCCGATCCCGGACCCGTGACCGCGCCCCCGGCTCCGCCCGCGCGCCCCCGGCTCCGCCCGCCCGCACCGCGACGGCGAGGCAGAGAACGACGAGCACCGCCGACAGCACGAAGACCGTGATCGTGACGCCGACCGGGAACGGCGCCCAGCGGCCGGCCCCCGCGACGACCTCGGGAACGCGAGCCGGGGTGAAGGACACCTGGCGCGGCAACCAGTAGTACGAACAGATCGCCAGCAGCCCCAGACCCTGCATCAGCAGCGCGCTGACCAGCGTGACGGCGGGTGCCAGTCGCTCCCGGCCGCGCAGCGCCGCGCGCAGGCCCAGAGCGAACACCACCCCCAGACCGACCAGCCCCAGGTAGAGATACCGGCCCTGGACGGCAATGCCGCGGGTGTACTGCTGGTACTCCGCCCAGCTGCGCTGCCCGACCATCAGGTAGGCGAAAGCGACCGGGAGCAGCAGTACCGCCGGCCTGGCAGCGCTCGCCAGCCGGTCCGGCCGCGCGGCGCGGCGTGGTCCGGCGACCAGCGCGGCCGCGCACAGTCCGACGACCGCCCCGGTCGCCACGACGATGGCGACCGGGGAGAGCTGGGGCGGCTCGAACAGGCCGAGCCCGCCCCAGAAGCGGCTGATCATAGTCCGGAAGAAGTACCAGAACCAGGTGAGAAAGGAGTCCGGAAGCAGCAGTGGTTCCCGCCGCGGCGGGTTCGTCGCCCACCCGTTCGGCTGGACGGCGTCGTACAGGACGTAGTTCCTGATCCACCACCAGCCTCCCAGGGCGAGCCCGAGGCCGACCGCCAGCGTGGCCGGCGTCCATGGCAGGGAGCCAATCGCGCGACACGACGCGAAAAGTCGGCCGGCCGGATACGCAGACCGCTCCGGTGCATGCCGGCCCGCACGCCGCAGGTGCCACCAGCCGACCAGATAGGCGGCGACGATCACGGCCGGCAGGGCCAGCGCGAACGCCTTGGACAGCAGGGCGATTCCCAACCAGATCCCGGCCCAGGCGGCTGCGCGGCGACGCATGTCGCCGCGCAGCACACCCACGAGGGTGACGGTCAGCCCGCCGGTGGCGAGCATCAGGATGCCGTCATTGTTGAAGGTGGCACCGACCCTGGTGAACCCGGGTACGGCGAGTGGCAGGGCCGCCGCGGCGAGAGCCGATGGTTGATCCAGTCCGAAGCGGCGTGCCGCCAGCCATGCCAGCAGGGGCAGCGGCGCGACCACCAGGATGTTCAACAGACGCAGGACGAAGACCTGCTGGTCATAGGCCCAGTGCTTGGAGCCCGGCAGGGCGTCGAGCAGCCTGGCGCCGACCACGTAGATCAACGGTGGATGCTGCACCATCTGGTTGGAGAGACGGCCGTCGCCGACGGGGGTAACCCCACCGAGGGCGTCGAACGCCTGGCGCTGGCCGCGTGGCGTCGGATCGATCTCGGCGAAGGACGGGGAGCCCCGCTGTTTCCCACCGGCCTGGAACATGTCCTGGAAGCGGCCGCGGTCGAAGTCGTCAGAGGTCGCGGCTACACCCGCCGAGATGATCTTCTTGCCTGGTGCGGGCCAGCCGACTCCGTGCTGCAGGCCGTAGACCATGTCCACGTGCTGAGCCTCGTCGTATCCCGTCCAGGTCGGATACACGAACGCGTAGCTGAGCAGCAGGCCGAGGTGAACCGCCGTGATGAGGAGCAGTAACACCGGCACGCGTCGCGGACCGGGCATCGACACCGCCTCGGCGGCCTCGCCTCGCGCCTCGGTCGCCGGCCGGGTCCCCGCCGGCCGGGTCCCCGCCGCGGAATCAGGCGCGGGACCGGGGGTGTAGCTACGGTCGATGATCGGCGGTTCTGGGGCGTCCATGGTTGACGCCAGCGTAGACGACCGATGTGAGAGGTTCGGACGAGCTCGGCGTGGGGTAACCGTCGACTATCTGTTGCCCTCTTCTCGACACGGGCTGATCCTGGGTGGATCCTGAACCGGGCGGGTCAGGGTGTCTGCGACACTCGGAAGGTGCGTTTTCTCGTGACCGGTGCCGCCGGTCAGCTCGGGGCCGACCTTTGCCGGCTGCTCGAGGCTCGAGCCGCGGAACCGGACTCCGGGGTGTACGGCTGGGCCGGTCTGACCCGGGCGGAGTTCGACATCACCGATTCGGCCCGGGTGCGCGCCGTCCTGCGCGACCAGGCGCGTCCCGCGAAGACCCAGGGTGGGCTGGTCGTCTTCAACACGGCGGCTTGGACAAACGTCGACGCGGCGGAGTCGGACGAGGTTGGCGCCTACGCGGTCAACGCCACGGGGCCGGCGCACCTCGCCGCAGCCTGCGCCGAGGTCGGCGCGACCCTGATCCACATCTCGACTGACTACGTCTTCGACGGGCGGGCCGCCAAGCCCTACGAGGTCGACGATCCTACCGGTCCCGTCTCGGCATACGGCCGGACGAAACTGGCTGGGGAGGAGGCTGTCCGAGGCCTGCTGCCCGATGCCTCGTACGTGGTGCGCACCGCATGGGTCTATGGCCGGACCGGCAGCAACTTCGTGAAGACGATCTCGCGACTGGCCCGTGAGCGGGACACGCTGTCCGTTGTGGACGATCAGGTGGGCTCGCCGACCTGGTCGTCTGATCTCGCGTCGGGGTTGATCGAGCTCGCTTCCTCGGCGGCACCGACCGGCGTCTACCACTGCACGAACGCCGGCGAGACCACGTGGTTCGGCTTCGCCCGCGAGATCGTCGCCGCGCTGGGCCAGGACCCGGTCAAGGTGACGCCGACGACGACGGAGGCATTTCCCCGCCCGGCCCGGCGCCCGGCCTACGCGGTGCTCTCCGGGCGGTCGTGGGTGGACGCGGGACTCACTCCTCCGCGGGCCTGGGACGCCGCGCTGTCCGCGGCCTTCGTCGCGGCGGGCGACGCGCTGCGCGGCTGATCGTTCTGCCGGGTACCGATCTTTCTGCCGATTGTTGCGCGACCGGCCACCGTCGGCCCACCGCGCCCCGGCCCCGTCTTCCCGATCCGCCCGGCCCTTCGGCGACGGTTCCCGGTGGGCGCCGATCGTGTTGACTGTCACAGTAGAATTTTGCAGGATGAGAATAAGTGCGTATACTGCAAAGTTGTAGGGGGTCCGGGGGGAGCGGATCGAGATCGGGGGAGCGGTGGCGGAGGAGCCGGCGACTGTCCCGGGCCGGGCTGGCGAGCCCGGGAGGTCGTCCGGGCCGGGGCTGCGGGAGCGCAAGAAGCGGCAGACCCGCCGGGCCCTGCGGGCCGCAGCCATCCGGCTCGTCGCGGAGCGTGGTCTGGAGAACGTCTCGGTCGACGAGATCGCCGCCGTGGCCGAGGTCTCCACCCGGACGTTCTTCAACTACTTCCCGACGAAGGACGACGCGATCGCCGGCATCGATCCCGAGGACATCACCGAGATCAGCATGGCGCTGGCGGAGCGTCCTCCCGAGGAGGAGCCGCTGGCGGCGTTGCGGGCGGTCATACTGGACCGGGCCGCCCTCGTCGCGCCCGATCAGGCCGAGCTGTGGCGCGTCCGGCTTGCGATCATCCGTGCCCATCCGCATCTGACCATGGCCAACGCGGCCAGCTGGAGTTCCTACGAACGCGCTCTCGCCGAGGCGATCGGCCGGCGTTGCGGGCTCGATCCCGATCGTGACCCCTACCCCGTCGTGCTGGTCGCGACGACGTTGGCCGTCGTGCGAACCCTGACCGTGCGGTGGCAGGAGTCCCCGGATGACGCTTCGTTGCCCGACACTCTCGGCCGCGCCTTCGACATCCTGGCCCGCGGCCTGGCTCCGCCTGGTCCCTCCGGCACCTCAGACGGGTCCGGCGCCACACACGAGTCCGGACACGAGTCCGGACACGAGTCCGGCGGGTCGGACGGATCCGACGTGGTGGGCACCTCGAACGCGCCGATCACGTCGTCCCACCGGGAACGCCGGGCCCACCCGGAACGCCGGGAACAAGAACAACGAGGACAGCGACCCGAATGAGATCGACCGAGCACGTCGACGTCAGCGACGACCATGAAGGGAGCCGGTCATGACGCAGGCTCGATCGGCCGAGGACGCCGAGGACGCCGAGTCCGGCGGAACCGGCGCCGGCACGTCGCCGGCGCCCCGCGGCGGCGCTGCCGTGACCCCCCCGCAGGTCTCCGACCAGCGCCGGCTCTGGCTGATCATGGGAGCGCTGCTCCTCGGAATCCTGTTGGCCTCGCTGGATCAGACGATCGTGTCGACGGCACTGCCGACGATCGTCGGGGATCTCGGCGGCGCCACCCATCTCTCCTGGGTGGTGACTGCCTACCTGCTGGCCTCCACGGTGTCCACACCGGTCTGGGGCAAGCTCGGTGATCTGTACGGCCGCAAGATCCTGTTCCAGGTGGCGATCGTCATCTTCCTGGTGGGCTCGGTGATCGCCGGTGTCAGTACGTCGATGGGGCAGCTGATCGCCTTCCGTGCTGTCCAAGGACTCGGTGGCGGCGGGTTGATCATCAGTGCAATAACGATCATCAGTGATCTCGTTCCACCGCGCGATCGAGGCCGTTACCAGGGGCTGTTCGGCGCGACGTTCGGTGTGTCGTCGGTGGTCGGTCCGCTACTCGGCGGCCTGTTCGTCGACCATCTCTCCTGGCGCTGGGTCTTCTACGTGAACCTGCCGGTGGGCGCGGTCGCCCTGGTGGTGACGGCGTTGGCGCTCCCGGCGACGAGGAACCGCATCAGGCACGTCATCGACTACCTCGGCACCGTGCTCCTGGCCATGGCGACGACCAGCCTCGTGTTGCTGACCAGCCTGGTTGGCACCACCTACGCCTGGGGATCACCGGAGATCATCGGGATGGGCGTCGCGGGAGTTGTGCTCCTCGTCGGGTTCGTGTTCGTCGAACGAGTGGCGGTCGAACCCGTGCTGCCGCTGACCCTGTTCCGGGTCCGGGTGTTCTCGGTGGCCGGCGCGGTCGGCTTCGTCGTCGGCTTCGCGATGTTCGGCGCGATCGTCTTCCTGCCGCTGTTCCTCCAGGTGGTGAAGGGAGTCGACCCGACGGACTCCGGCCTGCAGATGCTGCCGGTGATGGGTGGGCTGCTACTCAGCTCGATCATCTCCGGCCGGCTCATCAGCCGGTGGGGCCGTTACAAGATCTTCCCGGTCGTCGGTACCGCGATGATGTCGATCGGCCTGTTCCTGCTGTCGTTCATCAGTCCCGACATCTCTACGCTGCAGCTCACGTTGTCCATGTTCCTTCTCGGGGTCGGGATCGGCGCGGTCCTGCAGGTCCTGGTCATGGCCGTGCAGAACGCTGTCGACTACCGGCAGATGGGCGTGGCCACCTCGGGTGCGACCTTCTTCCGGTTCATCGGCGGGTCGTTCGGTACCGCCGTGTTCGGCGCGATCTTCGCGAACCAGCTCAGAGGTAACCTCGCCGAGCGGTTCGCGGGCATCCCGTTGCCACCCGGTCTGTCCGCCTCCGGTTCCAACATCACCCCCCAGGTGCTCCACAGGCTGCCCCCGACGATCCGGGACGGATTCGTCCAGGCGTTCTCGGACGCGATGCAGACCGTCTTCCTGGTGGCGGTGCCGATCGGTCTGTGCGCCTTCGCGCTGGCCTGGTTGCTGCCCGAGATCCGCCTGGGAAACACCGTCGGTGGCGCACGGCCCGCGGCGCCGGGCTCGGCGGAGTCCGACGAGACCGCGGAGGTCCTCAAGTAGCCGCGATTTCGACCGCGCGTCGGCGCCTGCGCGGGACGCCCCGTCGGCACGCGGTCTTTCTGCTGCTGGTCGCCGCCGGGATCGCTGCCCGGGTCCTGGTGATCGTCACCTACCCGCCCGCGCTGATGTACCTCGGGGATTCGGCGGCCTACCTCGACCAGGCATGGCGGGACATCTGGCCGGGCGACTGGCGGCCGTCGGGCTACCCGATGTTCCTGCGGATCCTCGACGGGCAGGCCCACCTGACGCGGGTCGTCGTCGTCCAGCACCTGCTCACGCTGGGCGCGGCGGTGGCGCTCTATGCGGTGGCGTTGCGGGTTGCCCGCCGGCCGTGGCTCGCCGCCCTCGCCGCCACCCCCGCCTTGCTCTCCCCGTGGGTGCTGGACCTCGGCCAGTTCGTCCTCGCCGACAGCCTGTTTGGGGTTCTCGTCTCGGTCGGCGTGGCGCTGCTCGCGTTACCGGGACGCCCTCGGCCCGTTGCCTGCGCCGCCGCCGGCCTGCTGCTCGGAGCCTGCCTGTGCGTGCGGACGGTGGGCTACGGCCCGCTGGCGGTCGGCCTGGTCGTCCTGCTCGGCACCGTGCTGGCCGACCGGCGGCGCGCGACTTCCTGGGCCGGGTCGGTTGCCGCTCCTCGGGCGGCCCGACCCGTCCTCGCCTTCGCGCTGGCCGCCGCCGCGCCGATCCTGGCCTACTCTGGGTGGAGCGCCTCGGCGGGAGGGGGCTTCGCCGTCTCCGCGCACTCCGGGTTCTTCCTGTACGGGCGGGTGGCGCCGTTCGCGGATTGTTCCGCGCTGTCGCGAGCGGACCTGCGCACCCTGTGCGACCCACGGCCGGTCGACCAGCGGGGTTCGCCGGTTCGCTACCTGTGGCCGGCCGACTCCCCTCTGCGCCAGGGGCACCGGCACATCCCACCGGGACGGGAGGACCTCGCGGCCGAGTTCGCGGGCGAGGTCGTGCGTGACCAGCCGTGGATGCTGGTGACGACGTCGGCCCGGTACCTCGTCGGCTATCTCTCCCCGGTCCGGCATGAGACGACGAAGACCTCGCGGGCGGACACCTGGGAACTGCCGTCCAGCGTGACCAACGTGCTGACCCCGGACGATCCGCATGCCGACGACGGCTATTTCGTCGCGACCGAGGTGCACAACCCCGCGGCGGGCTGGCTGGCCGTCTACTCCCGCCTGGCCTACGCTCCGATGCCGCTCGTCGGCCTGGGCCTGCTGGCGGGTCTCGCGGCAGTACTGCTCGAGGCCGTTCGCCGGGTGCGCAGGAGTGGGGTGACGGCAGCGTGGCTGGGGGTCGGGCGGCTGTTCTGGCTGGCCGCCGGGGCCGGCCTGTCGACCCTTGTGCTGTCCGCGCTGACCTCCGGATTCGACTACCGCTACCTCGCCGCGGTCATCGGGCCGATCGGATCGGCCGCGATCCTGGGCGTGGCCGGATTCGTTGCCGCGCTCCAAACCCGGACCGCCGGAGAGCGCCGGCCGCCGGATAACGGACCGCCGGACAGCTGACGCCAAGCGGACGATACCGTCGTATCCGCCAAACGATCGTCGCTGATGTTCGACGGGCTGACCGGCGTTGTGGCGTGGTAGTCGGGGCGACACCGCCCGGCCGATGCTGAGAGGGTTGCCGACGTGCCTGGCGGGGATGCGTGGCAGGCGGTCGAAACCTCCACGCAGGTGCCTGGGACCGGTGCGGCGCCGGAGGCCTGGCGGGTGTCGGAGGTCCGGCGGGTGTCGGAGGTCCGGCGGGTATCGGAGGTCCGGCGGGTGTCGGATCCGGGGCGGCGCTGGCTTGTGACCGGGGTGGTCGCGGCCGGCATGGTTTTCTCCGCGCTCGGTGTGCTCGTCGCCGCGGTCGTGCCTCCCTTCACCTCGGCCGACGAGGCACAGCACACCGCCTACGCGTTCGTCGTCGCCGACGGCTCGTTGCCCGTGCTCGACTCGCCCGTGCACTCCCGCATCCCGAGCATGCCGGGACTGCCCGCCGACTGCGTGGTGTCGCCGCAGCAGGCGCGGGCCGCGGTGGCCTCCCACGTCGATCGGCTCTGCGGGGTGCGCCTCGGCCGACCACTGACGAATGCCGACCTCACCTACACCGCGAACCATCCACCGCTGTTCTACGCGGTCGAGGCCGTCCCGCTCCGGACGGGCGTCGCGCTGGATCATCCGCTGGCCGGTTTCCGGGCCGCCCGCCTTCTCAACGTGGCGTTCGGGATCACCGCGGTGATCGCGACCGCGGCGCTGGTCCGCGGTGTGCTGCCGGGGCGGCCCGGTGTCGCCGTCGGCGCGGCGGCGATCGTCGGCGTGGTCGGCATGTTCGTCCTCATCTCCGGCCAGGTCTACAACGACACCCTGGCGGTGGCGACCATCACCGGCCTGCTCGCGGTGGCCGTCGCGATCACCCGCCGGGGACCGGGGCCGCGGACCCTGGCGGCGCTGGCGGTGCTCGGCCCGGCCGCGGCGGCGAGTCGGGCCAGTGGCGCGTTGGCCGTCGCGGTGGTCGTCCCGGCTCTCGGTGCCGCCGTCTCGATGCGGACGTCCGGTGGCCGGCTGCGGCGAGCCGGGCGTGGCCTGACGGCCGCGGTCGCGCTCGTCGCGCTGACTTTCGCCGCGACCGGCTGGTTCTACCTGCGTAACGTGCGCCGGTACGGCGATCCCACCGCCTCGGGCCGGGTCGCCGAGATGTTCCCGATCCGCGATGGGCGGACGTCGGCCTGGCAGGTATTACGCGACAGCGACTTCTGGTGGCACGCCTACCGCGGGTTCTTCGGACGTCCCGTCCTGCTGACCGGTCACGCCCGGACGATCGCCGTCGGGGTCGCGGTCGTGACCGGCGCGGGCCTGGTGGCGGCGGGGGTTCGGGTCCTGGGCGCCCGGCTGCGGACCGCTGCATGCCCAGCCGCCCGGATCGCGGGTACCACCGAGGCCCGGCCGGTGGACGACGGGGTGGACGACGGGCACTCCGAGGCGGATCCGCCGGGAGGCCGGCTGGCCGGCAGCGTCGTCATCGGCCTTCTGCTCACCCTGCACTGCCTGCTCGTCGTCGCCACCCTGGTGGGATACGTCGCCGTCGGAGGCGCGCCGTTCACCCGGTACCTGCTGCCGATGCTGCCGATCCTCGCCTTCGTCGTCGCGGCCTGCTGCGGGTCGTTGCCGCTGGGCCGCCGCGGCCTGCCGACGGTCGCGGTCGTCGCCGCGCTGGCAGCGCTCACCGTGGTCATGCTCATCCGTGACCTGGCATTCAAGCGGCCCGCGCTCGCCCCGCTGGCGAACCTGGACCGGCTGCGGGCCGCCTGGGACCAGACGGCCCCGGGCCCGCCCGACCTCGGGCTGTCGTGCCTGGCGGGATGGGCCGTTCTCGGCGGTGTCCTGCTCGTTGTCGCGTTATGGAAGCTCGGTGACCCGGCGGTAGACGGCCGCGGTGAGCTGCGCGGTGCGCCGCCAGGTGAACGTGCGGGCGTGCGCCCGGCCGGCGTCGGTGTCGCCGGGGGAGTCGAGCAGCTCCAGGATCGCCTCGGCGAGGTCGTCGGCGAACGAGTCGCGGTCGGTCTGCCGAACGAGCCGCACCGGACTGCTGGGCCGGGTGATGGCCCGTCCGGGGGCCTGGCCAGGGGTCCGGCCGGCGGGGGCGGCGACGTCGACGAGAGCGGCGGTGACCTCCCGCACGGTCGGGATGTCGGCGGCGACCACCGGAGTCCCGGCGGCGAGCGCCTCCAGGGGGGGTAGACCGAAGCCCTCGTACCGGGACGGGAAGCACAGCACGCTCGCTCCGGCGACGGTCGTCCGCAGTGCCTCGCTGTCGAGGTAACCGGCGACGACGACGGCGTCGGACGGCAGGTTCGCCAGGTCCAGCGCCGGTCCCCACCCCGGAGGCCCGACGAGCACCAACGGCGGAGCGTCGATTTTCGTCGCGTGCAGTCGGCGGACCGCCTCCAGCAGCGCCGGGAGGTTCTTGCGGGGCTCCACCGAACCGACGAACAGCAGGTACCGCTCGGGCAGGCCACGGGCCCTGCGCCAGGCGAGGCTCGGCTTCGCCGTGGTGAACCAGGCGTCGTCGACGCCGAGCGGCGTCGGGGTCACCAGTGCGGGGTCGAGCCGGTAGGCCGTCACCACCTCGTCGGCCACCGCGCGGCTGGGCGTCAGCACGGCGGACGCCCGGCGCAGGCCGCGGGGGACCAGATCGCTGTAGCGGGCGGACGCCCCCGTCACCGTGTCCGGGGTACGCAGGTAGGACAGGTCATGGATGGTCAGCACACCGCGGGCCCGGCGCAGGGGTGGAAGGACGAAGTTCGTCGCGTGCATGACGTCGGCGGGGCCGGTGAGCCACTCGACGGGCGGGTACTCCGAGCGGGCCCAGGCGTCCTGCAACAGCCGGGCCGGTGCCCGCCGGGCCGCCGTTCGTACCCCGGCCGGCAGCGCGCCCGGGAGCTCGCCCAACCCGCGCCAGGTGAACGCCGTCGCCGCGAGTTCCCACCCGGCCTCGGCTTCCCACCCGGCCTCGGCTTCCCACCCGGGCTCGGTGGCGAGCCGGGCGAGCCCGGTCAGCAGATGCTCGGTGTAACGGCCGACCCCGGTGCGTTGCCCGAGCAACGGCGTGCCGTCCAGCACGACCCTCATGCCGGGATCACCCCCTCCTTTCCGGGAGTGCCACGCCACACCGCGCCGCTTCACCGCTCGTACAGCCCGTGCCGGGTGGCGATCTCCCGCCACTGCCGCGCGAACGCCGCATCGGAGAAGGTCTGGGCGCGTTCGATCGCCGCCGCGGCGAGCCGACCGCGCAGACCGTCCTCGGCGGCGAGCCGGCGAGTGAAGGAGGCAACCTGCTCCGGGCCGGTCCATCGGTAGCCGTCGACCCCGTGCCGGACGATTTCTCGCTGGCCGGCCCGGTCGATGACGACGGGAACGCAGCCCCCGGCCATCGCCTCGACGGTGGTCATCCCGAAGTGCTCCGCCGTCCAGGGACGCCGGTCGTCGTCCTCGCCGTACCCGGTGGCCGACCAGAACACCGAGCTGGTCGAGAGCAGCCGTTCGACCTCGGCGCGCGGGGCGTTGGGATGGATCTGCACCGGCAGCCCCGCGCCGGCCGCCCGGACCTGCTCTAGGTAGGGCAGTTGAGAGTCCTCACAGCCGCCGACGACGTGCATCGTCCAGTCGGGCAGGTCGCCCGCACGGTACAGGTCGCCGAACCACTGCACCATCTCCAGCTGTCGCTTGGCGTGGCCGAGGCCGGGGGCGAAGAACCGGCCGACGGTGACGACGGCCTTCTCCCGCCGCGGCGCCGGATGCAGCCGTTCCACCTGGATGGGGGGGAACAGCAGGTCGGCGTCGCGTTTCCACAACCGGCGGATCCAGCCGCGGGTGAACCGCGAGTTGGCCATGACCACGTTGTAGCCGTCGAGGTAGCCGAGGTCGGCCGGGTCCCGCAGCAGCCAGGGGAAACGCAGCGGGAGCCGGGCGATCGGCCCCTCGCCACCGTCGGTGACCCGGGGCCGGCTCACCGCCACGCCGAGTTCGCGCACGTCCGCCGCGCCCGGCGAGAACGCGTCACTGACCAGGGTGAGCTCGGTACCGTTCGCCGACGGCGGCAGCGATACCTCGAACGGGGTGAAGTCGGTGCCGATCTGCAGCTTGGCCAGCACGCTGCCGTCGGCGTCGAGGAGGCGCAAGGCCGTGCCGACGGGCGCGCCGGGCCGGCCGATATCGGCGCGCAGGGTGCGCCGCTCGCCCGGGCTGACGGCGAGGATGCCCGCCCCGTTCGTCCAGGTCCACTGCCGGCGGCGGCCGCCCTCCGGCGGGTACCAGCCCTGGCCGAAGCTCACCGCCGGGCGAACCCCGCGCAGCAGCGGCCCGGCCGTGCGGACCGCGGCCTTACGCCAGGCCGCCATGTCGTGGTCGAACGGCGTCGGGAAGAAGCACAGGTACGCCGAGTGGCGGGCCTTCGGCATGATCCGGCTCATGTACGAACCGTTCACGAACAGGTCGTAGCGCCCGGAGAGGACGGCGATGGCCTCCTCGCCCCGGTCCGGCAACCGCACGTACCGGCAGCCGGCGAGATCCAGCCCGAGATGCTCGCCGAGCGCCGCGAGGTCGACCTCGGAGTGCCCGAGGAGGTCGACCGCGGCGCCCTCGGCGGCCAGTACCTGGGCGATCATGCCGTTGTGGCGTTCCCCGCCGCCCATGGAGTGCCAGAACCGGTTGTAGACCGCCGCCCGCACCCCGCCGGCCGGTCGGTCGCCCTTGGCCGGTGCGTCGCCGGCCGGTTGGTCGTTCTCGGCCGGTTGGCCGGCTCTCGCGGGATCGTTCATCGGGACACCAGCCAGCTCTGCAGGCTCGCCCGCCGTTGCGCGGCGCTGCGCCCGATCTCGCGCCGGGCCCGCAGCATGTCGGGCAGCAGCTGCAGGTAGGAGCCGTACACTCGCAGCCGCAGCAGGGTCGGTCGGATCGCGGGTCGGCTGCGCGCGCGCTGTGCCTGGCGCAGCGTGCGCACCGCGATCGAGACCGTGGTCAGCGGGTAGCGGATCACGGCGGCCAGCGCCATCGGCGCGGTCGCGTCCTTGGTGAGCATCAGCAGCCGGTTGCGGTCGGTGTGGAAGACGAACAGCGGTGACCATTCGACGCTCGACGCCGAGTGGATGTGACGCAGCACCGCCCCCGGGACGTAGCGGATGCCGTACCCGCGGGCCCGGATCCGCCAGGACAGGTCGGTGTCCTCGTAGTAGAGGAAGAACGCGTCGTCGAACCAGCCGAGCTCGTGGCCGAGCGGCGAGCGGATCGCCATCCCGTTCCCGCAGGCGGTGAACACGTCCTCCGGCTGGTCGAACTGGCCGGCGTCGACCTGCTGGTAACCGCGGTCGGCACCGTAACCGTCGGTCAGGACGATGCCGCCGACGTTGTTGATGACGTCCACCCGCGGCGCCTCACCGCCGACGGTCAGCGACACCGTCGTCGACTCGGGGCCCACCGCGAGGTCCGCCCGCCCTCCGGCCGACGTGCCCGTCGGGCCGTCCCAGCTCAGGGTGACCTGTTTGCGCGATTCCGCCGCCCAGGTGAACCCGAGGGTGACCGGGCCGCCGTCGGGGATCGGCACGCACAGTTCGCCGTCCCCTCGGGTCCAGAAGTACGGCGAGCCGCTCGGTCCCTCGGCACCGTAGGTGAGTTTCTCCCAGAGCACCTCGCGCAGCGCCTCGCGCCCGTTCACCGTCACCGAGGACACCCGCACCCCCAGCTCGCGGGAGTCGTGCGGACCCGGGACGAAGGTCGGCGTGTGCAGCCTGATCCGCAGGAACCGGGGGAGGAAGACGACCTTGCCGGTGGTGGCGCCGAGATGCCGGCCGCCGGGCTCGTCGAACGGCGCCAGCAGCGCGGCGAGCCAGGTGGGCTCGGGGATCGCGTCGTTGTTCACCAGGACCGCGAAGGGCGTCGTGACCTGGCGCAGCGCCAGGTTGTTGCCGCCGGCGAAACCGAGGTTGCGCTCCGCGGGCACCACGCGTACCCAGGGGTAGCGCTCGGCGAGCAGCTCCCGTGAGCCGTCGGACGAGGCGTTGTCGACTACCCAGGTTTGGTAGGCGAAATCCGCCTCCTGCTTGGCGATGCCGTCCAGGCAGGCCGGGAGGAGATGTGCGCCGTTCCAGTTGACGATCACGATGGTCGCCAGCGGCTCGGCGGTCTTCGACTCGGCGGCCGATCCCGCCGCCGGCCGGGTCGGGCGTTCCTCGCTCATCCGCGCAACCTCGCATCGTAGTCGACCTTGAGCAGTCCGTCCGCCTGCGCACCACCGACGCCGAACAGCTCCTCGAACCGGCGGGTGGTGACCGGGGCGCCGGTGGCGGCGTCCGAGACGTGCACCTTCACCGCGAAGGCGCCGAGCAGTTCGGGCAGGCGTGGTACCGAGAAGTCGACGATGTGGCGGCCCGGCCCGATGGCGAGCCCGCCGGGTGGCGTCTCCATCATCCAGATCGGTACCTCGCTCTGGCCGACGATGTAGGTGTGCAGGTACACGTGCTCGGGGGCACCCTCGGTGACGTCGAACTCGACGCTGACGGTGAGGGACTCGCCGGGGCCGTACTGCACGGTGGGCAGTCCGCCCGGCTCGTGGCTGAAGGTGACCGACTCCGGCCTGACCGTGGCGTACTGATAGGAGACCGGTTCCCCCGCGGGCAGGCTGCCCAGCTTCTGCCGCAGCAGTTTGGTACCCACGGCCGGCGGGCCGTCGAAGAACAGCGACCCGGACTCCAGGACCAGGATGCGATCGCACATGTTCTCGATGAGGTCGAGGGAGTGCGTCACGAACAGGATCGTGCGGCCCTGCGCCCGGAATTCGGCGATCTTGGCCAGGCACTTGCGCTGGAACGCCTCGTCCCCGACGGCCAGGACCTCGTCGACGAGCAGCACGTCCGGGTCGACGTGCACGGCGACGGCGAAGCCGAGGCGGACGTACTGGCCCGACGAGTAGTGCTTGACATCATCGTCGATCTTGTGGCGCAGCTCGGAGAAGTCGACGATGGAGTCGAAGAGCTGATCGATCTCCCGTTTGGACAGCCCGAGCAGGGACGCGTTGAGGTAGACGTTGTCCCGGCCGGAAAGCTCGCCGTTGAACCCGGCACCGAGTTCGAGCAGCGAGGCGATCCGACCGTGCACCGCGACCCGTCCGTCCGTCGGGCGCAGGATCCCGGCGAGCACCTTGAGCAGCGTCGACTTGCCCGAGCCGTTCGCACCGGCGAGACCGACCGTCTGGCCTCGCCCGATCGTCACGTCGATGTCGCGCAGTGCCCAGAAGTCGTCCCCGGCGGGGCCGCCCCGACGGACGAACCGTTCCTTCAGACTGGTCGCCCGGTTGTGGTAGGAGACGAATTTCTTGCTCACTCCGGCGGCCTCGATCACCACGGGCGCCTCGCGCGCCGGGCTGGGTGACGCGGCGGCCTCCCTGCCCTCGGGCGGGGCGGCGGGGCTCGGCGGGTACGCGGACGAGTGTCGGGCCACTACTGCTACTCCTTGCTGGCCGCCTGCGGACGTCCCATCATGATCGCACCGCGGTCGGCGTGCTGGCTCCCGGGGCCTTCGGCGGGCGACGAGGACAGGGCCGGTCCGCCACGGGCCGACTACAGATCCTCGGCGAAGTCCGCCTGCAGGGCGCGGAACACGTGCAGCCCCAGCCACAGCAGGGCGAGGGAGATCACCCCGGCGACGGCGAGATGTTCCAGGTAGAACGTGTATCCCGGGTTCGCCAGGATGGGGGCGGAACCCGTCGAGTTACCCGGGGGTGGATCGTAGATCGCCCGCTGGAACGTGATGACCACGACGGCCATCGGGTTGAGCAGGTACACCCAGGTCAGGTCGGCCAACCTGTTCTGGATGAGGCCGAAGGCGTACACCATGGGATTCAGCCAGAACCAGGCGAGCAGCGTCACGTCGAGCAGATGGGCGGTGTCGCGGTAACGCACGTTGAGCGCGCTGACCAGCAGGGACAGCGCCACGGTGAAGGTGAGGGCGACGGCTCCGGCCGGGACGAGCAGCAGCAGCTCGGGGCCGAGCAGGCTGTAGCCGAGCGCGAGGATCACCACGAACAGGACCAGCAGCTGCAGCAGGAAGTGCACCGCGGCGAAGCCGACCGCCGACAGGGGGAGCACGGCGAGGGGAAAGCGGACTTTCTTGACGAGGTTCGCGTTCGCCACGACGCTGCCGCAGGACGCGGACACGCTGCCCGAGAAGGCGTTCCAGACGAGCAGCCCGGACATCAGGTAAATACCGAAGCGGGGGATTCCTGATTTCAGCACGATCTGGAACACGAAGGTATACACGACGAGAAGGAGCATCGGATTCGCCAGTGACCAGGCGAATCCCAGCGTCGATCCCTTGTATTTGATCTTGAGATCCTTGCGGATGAGATTGCGCAGCAGTTCCCAGCGCACCCTCGTCTGGGCCCGGCTGCGATGGGCCAGCCGACTCGCGTCCAGCGCGTGATGGTGCTCCGGCCCGGGCGGCCCTGGCGGACCGGTCTCCGGCTCCGGGGCGGACGGAGCCATCGGCGCCCCCGCCGGCAGCGCGGCGTCAGCCAGATGTGACACGGCCCGCCCTCCCCGTCTCCCGAATGCGCGGGTACCGCTCGCCGCCATGGCGCGACTGGAGCTGCACCTGTCCGCTCCTCCTCGACACTCTGGCTCGACACTCCGGGGACCTGAACACTACCGAGACCGAGGCGCCCCTGGTTCGTCCCACGTCCAAGCGGGTTCCGCGACCCGGCCGGCCGTCTTTTCCGGCTACCGAGAGTATCGCCCTGCTTGCGGGCGAATAATCAATGGTGTATAGGGTCGAACTGGCCCGCTTCTCGTCAGAATCGGACGGTACCGTGCCATCGCCGGGCGGGCGACGCCACCCACTCCGGTGGCCGACGGCCAGAGCACGGTTCATAGTATTGATCCGTCCATCTGGCTTCGGCCGGCCGAGGCCGCGCGGGAGAATCCCGACGCACGCCGGCCGTCGTGGCTGACCCGGCGGAGGCGGCCGTAACCGGCCGCATGGAGCGGTCGTAACCGGCCGCACGGAGAGGACGGTCGTGTTCACCGACGTCCGGCTACGCGAAGTGTGGTCGCACCTGGAGTCGGGCGGGGCACAGGCCCTGACTCTGGATGTCTTCGACACCCTCCTGTGGCGCATGGTGCCAGAGCCCGCCCATGCCTTCGTGCTGTTGGGCCGGCGGCTCGCGGACGCGGGCCACCTGCCCGCCAGCGTCTCCCCGGGCGAGTTCGCCCGGCTGCGGGTCCACGCCGAGCAGCTGGCCCGCCTGCACGCCAGGGCCACCCGCGGTACCCATGAGGTGCGGCTGGACGAGATCTGGCAGCTGCTGCTGCCGGCGCTGCCCGGCGCCCCCGGCGTCCAGGACCTCCTGGACGCCGAGGTCGCGGTCGAACGCGAGCTCTGCCGCGCCGACCTCGCCGTGGTGGAGCTCGCCGAGCTCGCCATGACGAAGCTCGGCCTGCCGGTCTACCTGCTGTCCGACACGTACTTCTCGGCCGGCCAGCTCGAACGGCTGCTGAACCGGCCGGAGCTGGCCGGCGTGCCCTTCACCCACATCTTCACCTCCTCCGACGCGGGGACGTCGAAGAGCGACGGGCTGTTCCAGCACATGCTCGCCGCGTCGAACCTGCAGCCGTCCCGGGTCGTGCACCTTGGCGACCACCCCGTCGCCGATGTCGAGGGCGCCCGCGAGCACGGGCTTGTCGCCATCCATTACCCGAAGTACTCCGGGGCGCTGGAGCAGACCCTCGAGCTCGAGGGCCTGCGCAAGGCGCCGAGCGACGACCTCCCGATCGACCCGGTGGACGGCGACTACGGGATGACCGCGTTGCGGGCCCGGTCACTGCACCGTGCCGACGCCCTCGCGGTCCCCGCGGGGCTGCGCCGGTACTGGGAGGCCGGCGCGACGGTCTTCGGGCCGGTCTTCACCGGTTTCGCGGAGTGGGCCGTGGAACGGGCCCGTGACTTCGGCGCCGACCACATCCACTGCCTGATGCGGGAGGGCGACTTCCTTTCCCGCCTGCTCGTCGGTCCCGGCGAGGATGTCGGGGTCACCATTTCGACGCTGTGGGCGTCGCGGCAGGTGTGCGCGCTGGCCAACGTCTTCGAGGGCAACCCTGAGGAGCTCAGGAGCTTCCTGGTCCGTCGGCACGCGCCGAGTGTGGGGCAGCTGCTGCGCCAGCTCGGGGTCCGGCTGGAGAACGTCGCCGGCATCTCGGCGCTGGCCGACCGCCGCCTCGACGTGCCCGGCCTGCTCGACGACACCCTCGAGGCGCTCTGTTCCGATGAGCGGATCCGCAGCGAGATCGTGCTGACCGCGTCCCGCCTGCGTGAGCGTTACGTGCGCTACCTCGACAGCCAGCTACCCGAGAGCGGCCGGGTCGTCTTCCTCGACCTGGGCTGGGGCGGGACGATCCAGGCGCTGCTCACCCGGCTGCTCGCCTCCACCGGCCGCGGGCTGGACATCCTCGGCCTGTACCTGGCTACGAACCAGGCGGCGATGACGCACCGGTTGGCCGGTTTGGAGCTGGAGGGATATGTTGCGGCAGGCGGTCAGCCCGAGACCCTGGCGAACCAGCTCATGCGTAGCCCCGAGGTACTCGAGCAGCTCTGCATGCCCGACGTCGGGTCACTGGTCTCCTTCGACGAGATGGGTAATCCGGTGCTCAGCATCGACCGGACCTCGCGGACGCAGGTCGCCCAGCGAGCCGCTGTCCAGGACGGCGTCCTGGCCTTCCAGCGGGAATGGCTGCGTTACCGGCGCTCGGAGACCCCGATGCCGTCGCTGGCCTGCGCCGGGGCGCGCCAAGCGGGGCTACGGACGCTGACCCGCTTCGTCGCCCGGCCGACCGCGGTGGAGGCCGCGGCCTTCGGTGCCTGGGCGCACGACGACAACTTCGGCTCCGACGCCACCGAGGGCCTGCTGCCGCTGGAGCTGGTCCGCCGGATGCCGTACCTCACCCCGGCCGACATCGACCGGATCTCCATGCGCGAGCTCTACTGGCCCGCTGGGGTGGCCGGGGTCGCGAACCGGCCGCTGGCGGTGATCAGCGGGCTGGCCGCCGCCGCGGGCATCCCGCCGGAAGAGGTCTCGCCCGAGGCCGCCGCGGGGCCCGTGGAGGTCTACGTCGACACGGGCGGGGACTTCGTCAACGGTCCGAAGGAGACGGCGGTCACCCGGTCGGCCCGCGACGGCCTGTCGATCGTCCGGCTCAGCCTGGAGGCGGTCGGGGCACGCCGGATCCGCATCGACCCGGCGGGCCGGCGCGGTCTGCTCCGCCTGGACTGGCTGACGCTGTCCTTTCATATCAACAACATCCCAGAGCCGGACAAGATAACCATCACCTCGCTGGACGGTCCCGCCCAGCAGCTCGTACTCCTCGGTGGCCGGCTGCTCCAGCCGAACCTGGTGGAGATCACCGGGGACGACCCACAGTTCGTCTACACGATCGACCTCGCCACGCAGCCGCAGCTCGCCGGGGTCTACGCCCTCGACGTCGAGCTGGCGTTCGGCTGGATGGGCATCCGGGGCGATCCGCTGGCCCTGCCCGCGGCGGAGCCCGCCCGCGACGGTCTGCCGCTGCGGGCGGCCCGCAAGATCCGGCGCGAGCTCGGGGGACCGCGGTGACGGACCACCCGGACTCAGAGCGCAGCGAGGTTCGGGACAGCTTCGCCGAGCTCGCCGCCGTCGCCGCTGGGATGGACGCCGGAACGGACCTCGAGGCCCGACCGGGCACCGGACCAGGCACGGCGCTCACCCGGCAGGGCGATCACGCCGTCGAGGTCGGGGACGCCGCCGAACCCACGCTGGCGCCCCTGCTCCTGCACTCCCTGTCCGATCTGCGCGAGATCTGGGTGCCGCTGCTGGAGGCGTCCGGGGCGCGCAGCATCGCGGAGATCGGTTCCGAGAGCGGGGTCACCACCTCGCTCCTCGTCGACCTGCTGCGCCGTGGCGGTGGCGGGCGGTTAGTGGTCATCGATCCCGAGCCCGGGGTGTCGCCGGCCTCCGGCGGGGGCCTCGACGTGCACGTGATCCGGGGGCACAGCCCGCAGGCGCTCGACGGCCACGCGCCGACCGACGCCTACCTCATCGACGGGGACCACAACTACGCCACCGTGCACGGCGAGCTCACCGAGATCGACCGCGCGGTCACCTTGTTCGGCCGGTCCTACTTTCCCCTGGTGATCCTGCACGACGTCGGCTGGCCGGCCGGCCGGCGCGACCAGTACTACAACCCCGACCGCATTCCCGAGGACGCCCGGCAGCCGCACTCGTGGGACGTCGGCGTCGAGATCGACAACAGGGAGACGGTTCCCGGGGGATTCCGGGGCATGGGAGCCTTCGCCTGGGCGCTGACCGAGGGCGGTCCGCGTAACGGGGTGCGCACGGCCGTCGAGGACTTCGTCGCCGACCACCCCGACCTGCGTTTCTTCACCGTGGCACCGATCTTCGGGTTGGGCGTGGTGATCGACCGGCGGGCTCCCTGGGCGCGTCGCGTCGCCGACCTGCTCACTCCGTGGGTGTCCAACCGGTTACTTTCCCGCCTGGAACGCAACCGCATCGACCTCTACCTGCACGTCCTGCGGTTGCAGGACACCGCGGCGGCGGTCGCCCGGGCGCGGCAGCGGGAGTGGGCGCGCCTGGACGACGAGCGCAGCCGGCTCGCGGCCATCGAGCTTGAGCACCTGCACCGCATCGCCCAGCTCGAGCAGGAGGTCGCCGAGCTCCGCCGGCTCGAGCAGGAACGCGAGGAGCGGTGGGCCCAGAGCCACTGGGCGGCCGCGGACGTCGACGAGCCCAAGCTGATGCAGGTCGCGCGGATCGCGAACTCGGTGCTGCGGTCCCGGCTGAGCACCACCGGACAGGACCGCCTGGCGAGGGTGCAGACGCGGATCGCCGAGAGCGGTGTCGCGGGTCGTGGCGCCCTGCCCGCTCTGCGCCGCCGCTCGGCCGCCCCGGCGCCACCCCCGCCGGCAGCGCCGCCGGGCACGCGGCGACCGCCGTGGGACCGGACCTCGGAGCGGACCTCGGGTGGTCAGCAGACCGGTTGGTAGGGCACGTCCGAGATGTGGCGCTGCCATTCGGCATCGGTGATCTGCTTCGACGGGTCGGCGCACGCGGCGGCGATCAGGTCGGCGTCACCGATCCGGTTGATGCGTACGGTGTAGTCGTCGCTTGCCGTGGCGATGCCCTGGCTGTCCGGTGCCCACGCCAGGGCCTGGACCCAGTCCCCGTGCCCGGTGATGGTGCCGATCGCCGGCGGCCGGCCCGGCTCGGTGACATCCCACAGGTGCACCGTGGTGTCCCAGCCCGCGGTGGCCAGGGTCCTGCCGTCCGGGCTGAACGCCACGTCGAACACCCATTTCTCGTCGGCCGGGAAGGAGGCGGTGGCCGCCGGCCGGGACGGGTTGGTGATGTCCCAGATTCGGGCCGTACCGTCATAGGCGCCCGTGGCGAGGCGCCGGCCGTCCGGGCTGAAGGCGACCGCCCACACGTAGTCGGTGTGCGCGGTGATGGCCGCGAGCGGTCGCGGCCGGCGCGGATCGGTGACGTCCCACAGCCGGGCCGTCCGGTCGGCGCTGGCGGTCGCCAACAGGTGACCATTCGGGCTGAAGGCGACCTCGTTCACCCAGCTGGTGTGGCGGTCGAGCACGGACAGTTGACTGGGGCGGCGCGGATCGGTGACGTCCCACAGCCGGGCCGTGTTGTCATAGCCCGAGGTGGTGAGTACCTTCCCGTCCGGGCTGAACGCGGCGTCGAGCACCCAGCCGTTGTGCCCGAGGATGACGGAGAGTTCGACGGGGCGGCGCGGATCGCTGAGGTTCCACAGGATCACCGACCGGTCGTAGCTGACCGTGGCGAGCAGCCGTCCGTCCGGGCTGAACGCCGCGTCGAGCGTCCACGAGGTGTGCCTGGCCAGGGTGGCGAGCTTCACCGGATGGGAACGCGCGGAGATGTCCCACAGCTGGACGAGGTTGTCGGCACCGGTCGAGGCCAGCAGGCGCCCGTCCCGGCTGATGTCCATACCGAGCGCCGACTGCGTGTGCCCGTCGAGCACCGTCGCCGTCGCGGCGGCGAAGGAGGTGCGCAGCCCGGCGCGGGCCTCCCGCACCGGGCTGACGCGGTAGGCCGCCAGGGACAGCCGGGCGGCCAGGTCCGCATCAGAGTTGCGGACGGCCTCGGCGGCCAGAGCGACGCGAGCGGCCGTCTCCTCCCGGCTCGGCCGCCGGTCACTGCCGGTGGTGAGCGCGAATGGCATGAGGGCCGCGATGAGCAGGACCGCGAGGACCGGGGCGGCCAGCAGCGCGACGCGGCGCCAGTTCCACCGGCCGCGGTCCCGTGCCGACGGGTCGACGGGCGGCCCGGCGCCGACCGGCTCGCCCGAGGCAGACCCGCCCGGATCAGGGTCGACGGGCGTGAAGCCCCGGTTCACCCTGCCTCCGGTCGCCGCTAGCCCGGTGGGTTCGTCCCCGGTCTCGTCACGACCCGCGCCGGGCGGTCCCTCCAACTCGGCCTCGGTGGGCGGATCCGATCTCTGTCCGGGCGCGGAGCGGTCCGGGTCGGTCCGTTGCGGGGGCGCGGGCATCGATGCCCCGGCACGGATGACGCGGGTCACCTCCGGGTCGGGATGCGTGGTCGGGCCCATTCCGACCAGACGCAGGAACAGTTCCTGGGCACTCGGCCGGGTGGCCGGGTCCTTGCGCATGGCCTCTTCGACGATCGGCCGCAGGGCTGGAGCGAGACCGTCGAGCAGTGGTTCGCGGTGTACGACGCGGTAGAGCTGCACCGGCGTCGGCCCGTCCCCGAAGGGGAAGGAGCCGGTGCCCGCATAGGTCACCAGGCCACCCCATGCGAAGACGTCCGCCGCCGCCGTCACCGGCTCGCCGTTGGCCTGCTCCGGGGCCATGAACGCCGGTGTACCGATCCGTTGGATCTCCTGGCTGAGCATCGTCGGGGCGTCCAGCGCCCGGGCGATGCCGAAGTCGATGACGCGGGGGCCCAAGGCTGAGAGCAGCACGTTGGACGGCTTGAGATCACGGTGTACGAGGCCGGCGCCGTGGATGGCGGTCAGCGCCGCGGCCACGCTGACCGCGACGCGCTCCAGGTCGGCCGACCGCAGTGGGCCGGCCGCGGCCACCGTCTGGGCGAGGGTGAGGCCGTCGATGTACTCGGTGATGAGGTAGGGCCGCCCGCCCGGCGGATCGACGACGTCGAGTACCTCGGCGGTGCAGAAGCGGGCGACCCGGCGCGCGATGTCGGCCTCCCGGCGGAACCGGGCCCGGAACTCGGGCACCCGGGCCAGGTCAGGTCGAATGACCTTGACCGCGACGAGCCGGCCGGCGTACTCGGCGACGTCCGGCCTGCCCCGTCCGAGGAAGACGGTCCCCATCC